>DASVCG010000264.1:0-9227 GCA_036381755.1 Phycisphaeraceae bacterium
CTGATGACGCCTTTATTCGAAAAAACCCTCGTGCTCTACGACTACCCCGACTACACCGGCTGGCCCGACGCCCAGGAGCCGCTACGCGACGCCGGCCTGCGCACCTTAGTAGGCACGCGCATCACCCTCACCATCATCAGCAACGTCCCATTGCGCAGCGGCACACTGACCATCGAGCCTCAAGCCGACTCACCCCACGCGCCCGCTTCCACTGCGCCGATCCACCTGACGCCCACGCCCGACGACCCGCGCAGCATCCAAGGCTCGTTCGTCCTCAACACAAGCGGCTCGTTCAGTATTCACCTCACCGGCGTCGACGGCACGCCCAGCGAGCAGCCCCTCCAAGGCCGACTTGTCGCCATCCCCGATCAGCCGCCCCAGGTTGCCATCACCTACCCCGCGCGCTACGCCCTCGTCCCCGAAGGCTGGGTGGTGGATGTTCACGTCGAAGCCACCGACGACATCGGCCTGAGCCGCGTCATTCTTCATCAGTCGATCGACGGCAAAGCCTCGCTGGGTACGAGCCTGCCCCGCGACGCCGCCAACCCCCGCCGCCTGCGCGCCGTCCATCGCCTGGACCTGAACTACCTCAACGCCCGCGCCGGCGACGTCATCCGCTACTTCGCCACCGCCTACGACAACCACCCTCCCCCCGCCCAGTCCGCCGATTCGGACGTTCACCTGATCCGGGTCATCACCATGGAGGAGTACTTCCGCCTGGCCCAGCAGCGACAGCTCAGCAACGACCTGACCGCCCAGGCCCAGCGCCTGGCTAACCTCATCCAGCAGCAGCGCAGCCTGGCCCAGCGCCTCGAGCCCTACCGCGACATCAACCAAGCATCCGCGGAGGATCGCCCCCTCATCGAGTCGCTGGCTCACGAACAGGCCCAGCTTCAGCGCGAGCTGGCCGACGTGCAGCAGCGTCTGCGCGAATTGGCCGCGCTCGCGCGGGACGATCTGCCGCGCATGAGCGCTTCGGCCGAGCAGTTGGCCAGTACCATCGACCGGATGCAGGTCAGCCGCGACCAGGCCGACGCCCATAAGCATGCGCAGGAGGGCCGCGCCGACAGCGCCTACCGATCCGCCGATGCCGCCGCCGACAAGCTCGAATCGCTCTTGAGCGAGTCGCAGCACACGATGGGCTTGCCAGCGCCAAACGGCCTGGACCACCCCCTCTCCCTCACGCGCCCCTTGTCGGGGCAGACCCCTGCGCAGATGCCCGGGGGGCAGATGGCCGGGAGCCTTGACCCGCTAAGCAAGGGGCCTGCCGGTTTCCGGGGCGAGGGGATGCAGGGCTTCGCGAGCACCGCGGCGCTCATCGGCCCGACGCTGCCCAGCGCAAGCCCAAGCTCCGCTGATGCCTCCTCCAACAGTAGTGCCTTGCCGGGCCAGGGCGAAGGCTCCGGCTCAGGGCTATCGCCCGACAGCGAGGATTGGGCCTCGCCCGAATCCCTCACGCCCGATCCCGCCGCCCGCGAACTAAGCGCCACAGCCCTTCAGGGCGTCCCCGCGCCCTTCCGCGAAGCCGCCCACGCTTATTACGAGCGCATCGCTCAGGAAAACCGTTGATCCGGAAAAACCGCTGAGGGGGTATACTGGCGCATCATCGCGCTGCTGCGCAAGACCACCGGGAGGCTTGCCATGTCCGCCTGCATCCGCTGCACCGCCTGGCTGCTGATCGCCGTCGCTTCGGCCTTGATCTGGCCAAGCTCGTTCGCCCGCGCCGATCAGCCCGCCGACGAGCCCGCCGACGAGCCCGCCCACGAAGCCACCGACGAGCCGCAAGACAGCCAGGTGCGCTGCGCCAACCTCGTCTACGCCGACGGTAAAACCTCCGTCTGCTTCTCCGACGAATTCCTCAAGCGCATCGAGCAGGACAGCTACATCCGCGCCGTCCCGCAATTCTTCCCCGTTCAAATGGAGTCCGCTGAGCTTTTCGACTTCCCCTTCAGCGTCATGACCGGCGACGGCAGCTTCACCCTCACCCCCGCCCAGCGCGACAACCTGCGCCAATACCTGCTCCACGGCGGCTTCGTCGTCGCCTCAGCCAGTTGCAGCTCCAAAGCCTGGAACGAAAGCTTCAAGCAGGAAATCGAGCAGATCTTCCCCGGCATCGAGCTTGAGCCGCTGCCCGCGGAGCACCCCGTCTTCCACACCGTCTACGACATCACCAGTTCACGCTACAAGTCGGGCAAGCGCCAACTGCCCCGCCTGGAGGGGCTCACGCTCGACGGCCGAATCGTCCTGATCTGGTCGCCCGACGGCCTCAACGACACCGCCAACGCCGGCCCATCCTGCTGCTGCTGCGGCGGCAACGAGATCAAAGAGGCCCAGCGCATCAACGTCAACCTGCTGGCCTACGCCCTCACCCATTAACCCCCAGGCGAGGCGACGCAAGCCCTTTCAACGATCCGCCAGCCGCCGCACCTTCTGCGGGCCGTCGAGCCGGTAGCGGATCCCCCGCCAGCGCATCGTTCGGCCGAACCCAGCCCGCACAATCAACAAGCCGTGCAGCGTCATCCACAACGGCGTCGCCCAGCGGTCCAGCCGCAAGGCGCAGGCCAGACGATCAAGACCGCGCTCGCCAAAAGCGTTGCGCACCGCCCGCCTGCGGAACCCCGCGCGCACCTGGTGCCCCGCCGCCACCAGCGCAATCGCCCCCGCGGGGATGATCCACCGCCAGCCGCCCGCCCCGCGCGCCAGCTCCACGCCCAGCACCACCCACGCCGACACGAACGCCGACACGAACAGCGCATGAAACCCCAGCGCCGCTGCATACAGCCCCGGCGCGTACACGCGGGTGATCAGGTATTGCCGGTGCGCGAAATTCACCAACTCCGCCAGCCCCATCGCCGCCGGTGAAGCCACCAGGCAGCGCGGCACGAAGTAGACCCGCCGCCCCAGCCGCCGCGCCATCCGCGTCATCGCGTAATCGTCCGTCAGCGAGCCGCGCAGCAAGTCCAGCAGGCCGCCCTCCTGGGCCGTCGCCACCCGCACCGCCATCGACCCGCCCCAGGCGTGGTTGAACTCGTCCCGCCCGCACCAGCACGCCACCGAACTGTTCATCACGCTCGCCAGGCACGACCACACGCTCGGCCGCGATTCGCCCTCGCGCGCTTCAGGGATCAGCCAGCGGTAGCCCGTCGTCACCGCGGTCTTGCTCGCCTGCCCCAACGGTCCCACCAGATCTCCTAACCAGTTAGGCCCGGGCACCGCGTCGCTGTCCGCGAACACCCACACCTCTTCCCCGCCCGCCTCGCGCTGCAAATGCTCGATCGCCGTGATCTGGTTGTGCACCTTCTGACCCGTGCCGGCAGGGGCGATCCCCGCCATCAGCACCCGCGCACGCCGCTGCGGGCAGCGCGACGCAACCCGCCCAATCAACGGGTACGCCGGGTCCTGCTCCGACTCCACCACCAGCACCAGCTGATAATCGGGGTAGTCCTGGTTGAAAAGCGCCTCGATGTGCCGCTCCAGGCCCGGCTCAAGCCCCTTGAAGGGCACGATCACCGCGACGCGCGGGCGGTAGCGGTCGAACGCAGCACGCCGCGGGCGCTCAAACCGCCTGGCGAACTTCCTCACCTGCAACGCCGAGAGCCACGCCTGCGCCACCCACGCCAGCCACAGGATGCCCAGCCCCAAATACATGAACCGCGCCCTTGCCCGCTGCGGCGCCCAGCCGCCCTGCCCGCTAGCGCCCCGCCTCCAGCAGCGACCGCCCCGTCATCGCTTCGGGCTTCTCCAGGCCCATCAGCGCCAGCACCGTCGGGAACACGTCCGCCAGCCTGCCGCCGGACCTCAGCGCCGGCGAGGGCTTCTCCGCGCTGCCCGTCGCATCGCCCGCGCGGTCCGGGTCCACGATGATGCACTCCACATCGTACAGCGTGTGCGCCGTGTGCGGAGCGCCCGTGTCCGGGTCCCACATCTGCTCCGCGTTGCCGTGATCCGCGGTCACGATGAGCTTGCCCCCGCGCGCCAGCACCGCGTCGACGATCTCCCCCACGCACTGGTCCACCGTCTCGACCGCCTGCACCGCCGCCTCCAGCTTGCCCGTGTGGCCCACCATGTCGCCGTTGGCGAAGTTCACGAGAATGAAATCCGCCGGCTCCGCCGCGCGCACCTCCTCCAGCACAAAGTCGCGCACCTCCAGCGCGCTCATCTGCGGCTTGAGGTCATACGTGGCCACCTGCGGCGACTGCGCCATCCGACGCGATTCGCCCGGGAACGGCTCGTCGCGGTAATCGTTGAAGAAGAACGTCACGTGCGGGAACTTCTCCGTCTCAGCACAGCGGAACTGCCGAAGCCCCAGCCCGCTCAGGTACGCGCCGGCGATGTCCTCCATCTTCGGCGGCTTGGGGTAGGCCACGCTCAAGCCCTCAAACTGCGCGAACGCCTCCTCATAGGCGGTCATCGTCACGTAGCGGATGTTCAGCTTCGACCCGCGGTCAAACCCCTTCTCGCTCGTGTCGGGCGAGGGCGGCACATGCCCGTAAAACTCCGGCTGCATGAAAGCACGCGTCAGCTCGCGCGGCCGATCGCCGCGGTAGTTGTAGAAAATCACCGTGTCCCCGTGCGTGATCCGCGTGTCGCCAGCATCATTGGTCGGCGACACCGTGCGCGGCGTGATGAACTCGTCGCCCCGCTGGCTGGAGTTGGTGGGGTGCTCGTAATAATCCTGCACCGCCGACGCCGCCGAGGCAAAATTCACCGCGGCGCTGCGCCCCGTGAGCAGATCATAAGCCTGCTTGACGCGCTCCCAGCGATTATCGCGGTCCATGGCGTAGTAGCGCCCCACGATGCTGACCACCTGCCCCACGCCGATCTCTTTGCACCGCGATTCGATCTGCTCGATAAACCCCTTGCCCGTGAATGGCCCGGTGTCGCGCCCGTCGGTGAAGAGATGCAAATACACCTTCTGCTGACCGCGCCGCTTGCACAGCTCGATACAGGCGTACAGGTGCGTCAATAGGCCATGCACGCCCGCGTCGGAAGCGATGCCCAAGAGGTGCACCGCCTTGCCCGCCTGCCTGGCGGCATCAACCGCTTCCACCAGCGCCGGATTCTCGAAAAACTCGCCCGAGCGGATCGCCTTGGTGATCCGCACCGACTCCTGGTCCACCACCCGGCCAGCGCCCAGGTTCTGGTGCCCCACCTCGCTGTTGCCCATCGTCCCCTCGGGCAGGCCCACGTCCTCGCCGCTGGTGTGAATCAGCGTCCAGGGATACTTGCGCAGAAGCTCATCGCACCGTGGCGTGCGCGCCAGCTTCACCGCGTTGAACTTGTCGTGCTCCGGGTTCGGGTTCCGCCCCCACCCGTCCCGCACGATGAGCACCACCGGCTTGGGTCGATCCGCCATGAACGTGTCCTCTTGCCAGCCCGGCCCATCCGGGCTCGATGGAATCCGGGATTGTAGGGCATTTCCACGCCTGCCGCGCCGCTGGCCAAGGCCCCGTCCACTCCATAGCATGGCGCAGCCATGCACGCCGCTGAGCCCCGCCCCTGCCCCCGCTGCGGCTACGACCTGACCGGCCTGGCCCGCCGCGGCCGATGCCCCGAATGCGGCCAGTTCTACGACCTGGCCTACCTCCCCACGCGCAGCCCCGACAACGAATCCTTCTCTCGCCGCAGCGACCGCATCGCCGCACGCCTCCGCACCATCGCCCTGGCCCTGCTGACGCTCTTCGCCCTGATCTGCGGCGGGCTGCTCTCCGCCTACATTCCTAACCGCGATCGGGCCATCGCATACACCGCCATCTTCGTCTTCCTGGGCCTCCTGGCCACCCTCACCAGCTATTTCTACGAAAAAGACACCTGAAAATCTGCTGCGCCCCATGAAGGCCGGGGGCCGCGATCATGCCGCCGCTTTGCTCACCCCGCTGCCGTGCAGCCGCCTCTCGGGTTATACTGAAAGCCCGCTTGCTCTCTGCCGTGCAAGCAAAACAAGGAGTATCCCCATGACCCGCACCACACTCTGGCTGGCTGCTTCTCTGGCTTTGCTGATCTGTGTCGTGCCCGCGTGCAGCACGCTGGCGCCCGGCGTCAAGAACCAGATGGGCACCATCGTCGCCTATGTGGAGGGCTCGCCCGATCAGGTGACCAGCGCCGCCGAAAAGGCCCTCAAGGAAATGAGCCTCACCATCGACTACAACAGCGCCACCGCCCTCGACGGCCGCATCCTGGCCCACACCGCCCAGGGCACCAAGGTGCGCATCGACGTGGAACAGTCCGGCGAAAACATCAGCAAAACCTCCATCCGCGTCGGCTCGTTCGGCGATGAGGGCGTGAGCATGGCCATCCTCAATCGCATCAAGGAAAACCTCCAGTAGCCGCTGCGATTGAGCCGCGCCGCGGAGCGCAGCACAAGATCCAAGCCAGCTCGCGCAAGCTCCCCGCCAACACCCGCGGGGCGCGAGATGTGGCTTCGATCACTCGCCGACCGAACGCTGACAAGACCCCAGCGCCCCGCGGTTTACCCCCGCCTGGCGATCGTGTTCTGATACGGCTTCATGAACTGGAGCCGCGGCAGTTGCTGCGCCAGCACGCCGCCGTCGTTGATGATGTGCTGCCCCGTGATGTAATCCCCCGCGCGGGAGGCCAGCATCACCGCGATGCCCACACAGTCCTCGATCGTCCCCCAGCGGCCCTGAAGCGGGATATGCTCGCGGTAGTAAGGCACGAACCGATCAAAGTCGATATCGAACTCGCCCACGATCTCCGTCTCGATCACGCCCGGCGCGATCGTGTTGACCGTGATGCCGTGCTCGCCCAGCTCGATCGCCAAACTCTGCGTCAACAGCTCCAGCGCGCCCTTGGAGGCGTTGTAATGCGCCAGCCCCGCCTCAGCGGCAAAGCCATTCTTGGATGAGAGGTTGATGATCCGCCCCCGCACGCCCGCAGCGATCATGTGCTCCGCGACTCGCTGCGTCAGAAAGAACACCGCGTCCAGGTTCACCGCCATCACCCGCCGCCAGTGCTCCAGCGTGATCTGGTTGAACCTTTCCAGGTACGCCATGCCCGCGTTGTTGACGAGGATGTCGATACGGCCCATCTCGCTCCAGGCCCGGTCCGCCAGGGCGTGCAGCGACTCGGTCTGGGCCAGGTCCTGCTGAAAGATCCACGCCCGCCGGCCCAGGTCTTGAATCGCCTGCGCCGCCTGCTCAGCCTCCTCCTTGGCCGAGCGGTAAACGATGCCCACATCCGCGCCGTGCTGGGCCAGCCCGATGGCGATGCCCTTGCCGATGCCCCGGCTGCCGCCGGTCACCAGCGCTTTTTGGCCGCTTAAATCGAACCGCTCGACCGCCTGGGGATGGGGATTCGCCTTACTCACGCGGGCACCTCTTCCAGATCGTGAACTTGTGCACACGCACGCCCAGATAACCACACCCGCTGCACGCGCAGGTCCTGATCCCACGCCACCAAATCCGCCCGTCGGCCAGGCGCGATCAGCCCCATCCGCTCCTCCAGGCCCAGCGACCGCGCCGGGTTGAGCGTCACCGCCTGGATCGCCCGCTCAGGCGCCAGCCCCGTGAACCTCACCAGGTTGCGGAACATCTGCGGCAGCAGCGTCGCGCTGCCCGCCAGACCGTTGGAGCCTTCGATTCGGCATACGCCGTCCTTCTTGTACATCCGCTGACCGTCGTCCCACACGAACGGCCCATCGGGGCAGCCCATCCGCTGGTTCCCGTCGGTCACCAGGCACAACGCCTCCACGCCCCGGCAGCGCAGCATCAGGCGGATGAGCCACGGGTCCACGTGCGTGCCGTCACAGATCAGGTGCAAAAACCGCACACGCTCATCCAAAAGCGCCACATGCTCCAGCGTCGGCTGCTGAACGCCGCCCTCCTTCATCGCGCCATTGTTATTGTTGAACGCGTGCCCCAGACCACTGGTGCCGTTCTCCACGCACGCCACCACGCGCTCCGCCGGCGCATTGGAGTGCGCCATGGTCACCACCTTGCCCGCCTGCGCCAGCCGACGCACCGCCTGCGCATCGCCCTCCGTGCCCGGCGAGACGTTGATCATCGTCACCGCCTCGCCCAGCTCCGTCAGCACCCGCTCCACGTTGTCCAGCGAAGGCGGCAGCGCATGCGCCGCCAGGCTCGCGCCCGTCAGGCGGGGGTGCTGGAACGGCCCCTCCAAATACAGCCCCAGCACCTGTGAACGGCCCGCATCCGCCTGATCAGCCCGCGCCTGCTGAACGTTGGCCGCCACCTGCTTCATGGCCTCCCAGGGCAGCGTGCCGATGCAGCACTGCATCGCCGTCACCCCGTAGCGCAGGTATTGCCGGGCGATCTGCCGCACATCATCGCGCAGGATGCTCAGGCCGAAGCCGCCCAGCACCATCAGGTCGATCATGCCCGGCGACAGGGCCGCGCCCCCCAGCGAGATGACCTCCAGCCCGCCGCGGTAGCGCCCGCGCTCGACAGCCCCGATGCTGCCATCACGGACCACCACGTGCCCGTCCAGGCTCGTGCCGTCGCCCACCCACAGCCGCGCATCATCCAGAACAAATTCAGCCACGGGACGCCTCCTGCTGAGACCTGTTGACGCCGCCGCCCCACCGCCGCGGCCCAATAGCCGGGCTGACGAAAGCGGCATCGCACACGCACGCGTCTGCGTCGACGCTTAGCCTCAGCCGCTGGTTGCTTCCACCGCCTCGATCATCAGGTCGAACAGCCGATCCACCTCGTGCCGCGTCTGCTCGTCCATTACATACCCCACCGGCCCGCGCACGAGGGTGTTCTTGAACACGCCCTGCTTCACCAGCAGGTATTTTTCCACCGCCAAAAAGGCGTCAAGACTGTTTTGGATGGAAACCAGGGCGATGACAGGCAGCGATATCCGCCGCGTGCGCTTCTCGTCCCCGGCCTCCAGCGCCCGCCACAGGGCCACCAGCCCGCGGATCAGGTCCGCCCCCGGCATGGTGCCGATGATCCCCCGCTGGTGACTTTCCACCAGCGCGATGCCGCCGGTGCCCTCGAAAATCCCCGCCTTCCCGCCCGTGGCATGGCGCAGCGCCGTCAGCCGTGGGCCGATAGGCGTGGCCTCCGGCTTGAACAGCACCCGCCCCCCGAACTCGCGGAACAGCCCCGCCTGAAGCTCGATCGACATCGGCCGGCCCACGTACCCGCTGGCGTCCTGCACGATCACAGGAATCCGCACCGCCTGGATGACCTGCTCGTAATATCGGCGGATCTCATCCTCGGTCGCCGCGGTGGAGACCGGCG
>DASVCG010000265.1:0-2188 GCA_036381755.1 Phycisphaeraceae bacterium
TCAACAGCGCGATCATCCCAAAGAGGGCCACGGTGGCCACGGCGTAGCTGGTCTGGTCCTCCTCAGCATCGATGATCGGGGCGGTGGCCACCACAGCACTGACGCCGCAGATACTGGTGCCCACGGCGATGAGCATGCCCAGCCGGCGGGGCAGCCGCAGGCCACGGCTCGCCCAGCCCGCCAGCGCAAGCGCCGCGATCATGCAGGCCAGAATAATCGGCAAGCCCCGCAGCCCTAGCGCCCCGATCTGCTGAAGGCTCAGGCGAACGCCCAGCAGCGCCACGCCCAAGCGCAGCACGCGCCGCACGCACAAGCGCAAGCCCGGCTCGTACACCGCGGGCAACCCGACAAGGTGGCGGATCAGCAACCCCGCCACCACCGCCAGCAGGATGGGGCTGACCGGGCTGCTGGCAAAGCCCAACAGGCGCACGCCCACCTGATGGGTCAACCCATCCGCCACCACCGCGATCGCCAAAGCCAGCGCCACGCCCGGCACAACCTCACCCGCCCAGGCCAACAGCCGATGGCCCCTGCCGGGGTGATCGGATGATCGGGGTTCCGCATCGCCGCTTCGCTCCAGTGGCACGCCCTCCAGGCTGTCCAGCGATACGCACCAGGACAGGTCCTCTTCCACGTCGAGGGGGCGGCGGCGTGTCGGGTGCGTCTGCATGAGAGCCTCCTGCTTCCTTCAACCAAGGGCGCGACGCGGCCGGGCCGCGGGGCGGTTGGCCATCTGATGCGCCGGCCGGCCCGCCAGTACCGCGGCGACATCCCGGCACACCGCCTGCACCACGCGCTGCTGGGCCTCGTGGGTGAAGGCGGCGACGTGCGGCGTCAGGATCACGTTCGTCAGCCGCTCCAGCTCGCCCGGCACGGGCGGCTCCACCGCGCGCACGTCCAGGGCGGCGCCGCCCAGCCGGCCCGATCGTAACGCCTCGATCAGCGCCGGCTCGTCCACCACGTCCCCCCGCGCCAGGTTCAAAAACAGCGCCCCTGGCTTGAACCGGGCCAGGCGGTCGGCGTTGAACAGGCCGCGGGTCGAATCGGTGCTGGGCAGGTGACAGCTTACCGCATCGGATCGGCCAAGCAGAACGTCCAGCTCCACCAGCTCAGCGCCGCTTTCGAGCACCATCGGGTGATGGGGGTTGGTGTGGGGGTCGTGCGCCAGGATTCGCATGCCCAGGGCCTGGGCCCGGCGGGCGACCAGGAAGCCGATACGCCCCAGCCCCACGATGCCCAGCGTCTTGCCGTAAAGCTCGACGCCGGTGAAGGCGTGGCGGTCCCATCGGCCGGCCTTGGTGGCGGCATCCATCGCGGGCAGCCGCCGCGCCAGCGCCAAGAGCAGCGCCAAGGTCAGCTCCGCCACCGACACCGCGTTTTGCAGCGGCGCGTAGACCACCGCCACGCCCGCCTCGCTCGCCGCGGCCAGGTCGATGTTGTCCAGCCCCGCGCCGCATCGGCCGATCACCTCCAGGCGCGGCGCCGCGGCGATCAGCTCCGCCGTCACCCGCGTCTGATTGCGCACGATCCACGCGCGAGCCGTGGTCAGTTGACGCCGAAGCTCCGCCGCGTCCTGCCACAAATCCGGCACGACGAGCACCTGGTGGGTAGCCCGCAGCGGGGCCAACGGCTCCTCGTCGATCGCCTCGCTGACCAGCACCTCAGCCACCCGCAGGCTCCTTCGCGTTCAACGGCTCCAGATCGAACGCCACGCCGTGACGCTCGCACAGCGTCCGCAGCTCGTGCAGCGTGGCCGGGCTCAAGGGGATGCCTCGCCGGCGATTGACCGCAGCGGTGCGGGCCGACCGCTCACCGGGGACGAGGATCTCCTCCACGCCCGGGCGTCGTCGGCTGCGCTTGATGCGGTCCACCGCCTCGTCGATGCGACGCTTGAACAGACCCACATCCATGAAAGCGGCGATCTCCAGCAGGCAGAAAAAGTGCCCCACGTCCTGCGGCCGATCCAGGTTCTTGTACATCGAGCCGATGTCGGGCCCCACCGCGGCACCCGAGAGCACGCTGGAAAGCACCTCCACCAGCATCGCCAGCGCGTAACCTTTATGCCCAGCCATGGTCAGCACCGTGCCCAAAAGGGCCTGGGCCGGATCGGTGGTCGGGTTGCCCTCAGGGTCCAGCGCCCAGCCCTGGGGGATGGGGCGGCCCTCCTTCTGCGCAGCGATGATGTTGC
>DASVCG010000266.1:0-5157 GCA_036381755.1 Phycisphaeraceae bacterium
TTAACCAGCGCGGCCTCAGCCGCGAGCGTTGTTAGAGCCAGGGTGCCGATCATGGCGAACAAACGATGGGGACGGACATGCATGATCTACCTCCTAAAAGTGAATGGGGAAAATGGACCAACGCACAACGCCAGCCGGGCCGACGCTGCCTCGACAACCATTCATCCTCAGCCCACAGGGCGCACCAACGCCTCCCCCGAATACGACGCGGCGCATCGATGGATGACGTGCTTGAGCGTCTCCTCAGCGGTGAGCAGCCGCAGCCCCCGGCAGCGCATGCGCTCGCCGTCGATGCAATGCTTCAGCTTCATCCTACTCGCTTCGAGGTTGGCCTCCTCAGACCAGGCGGCAGGGTCGTCCAGTTCCAGGCCGAAGTACGTGATGTCAAACTTGCGACGAATGATCTGCATCGCTTCACGTAAAAGTGCGGGTTTGATCGGCCCTTGCTCAAGCAATTGCACGAAGCAGCCTCGTCTACCGCAAACGCACATCGTCGGATCGTCGCTGACGCTCGTATGAAGCCCTGACGAGGTGCCGTGCCAACCGCAGTCGAGCTGGCCTTGACGCATGGTGGCATAGTGCAAGCGATTGCCGCTTAGCTCGAGATAGCAAATGGCGTCCATCTGCCCAATGTCGGCTGCGAGGCATCGTACCTTCGAAGCCACATCGGTCCAGACCTTGCAGGCAGGAGCACCGGCCGGCAGGACATCTTCCAGGTTGATCGGCATCCATGGCTCGACGCCGTCGAGGCTGTAAACGATCGGCGGGTCGGCATTAACGTAGCCGACCACGGATACCCCAATGAAATCCAGAGCAGGGCGATGGATCTCGCCGCCGTCCATCACACGCTGCACAACCGACCGAAAGGCGTGGAGCACGGTCTGCTGTGTCGGGCGAGGGGTGGCCTCCTGAATGTGTTTGACCACACGTCCATCAAGCGCGAGCACTTCGGCTATCACACCGCGAGGCGAAAGGCTGACGGTCAGGGCACCGCCACGGTCGGGGTTAACTTCCAGTCGCTCAACTGGACGCTGAGCGTGAGGCATGCGGACGCTGCGGCTGTGGATCAGCCCCTGCTCCAGCAGCCAACGGGTGTGATGGGTGATGGTCGCGGGTGACACGCCGATGCTCCGCGCCAGATCTCGCCGGGTGATGGTGGGATGGAGAAGTGCCGCGAGCGCGATGGTTGTGCTGGTCTCGCCTGGGTTTGTGGGGGTGAGTAATGAAGTCATAATTTAGATAAAATAAATTTACCAATATAATATTAATAGGGCCATAGCCGCGACGTCAAGGCCATTTTGCCTGAAATTTCAACAATTAAGATATTATATGAAGATTTACAGGGCGAGTGAAAATTTTTATGACATCATCTTATGGAAGCGTATTGACTAGATAATTTTATCTATGTAAATTTTTGGCAGTGCATCCTCGTACACCCTCTCCACCTCATGTAAGGAATGTGCAATGGCCGGTCTTCTGTCGCCCCAGGGCGCCCATTGTTCCGCCCGAACGAGTCGTCAAGGTGATGGGTTTACACTTATCGAATTACTTGTGGTTATATCTATCATTGCGTTATTAATCTCAATCCTGCTGCCAGCCCTTTCGGCAGCGAGGAGCGCAGCTCGGAATGTGGCCTGCCAGGCTAAACTCCGGCAGCTCGGGTTGGTTTACAACCTCTGGCTGGACGAGCACGATCGGCGATGGCTGGAGCGGGGCGTAAACGGCAACCTATGGACAACGTTGCTGGTCCAGGAATACCGCCATGAAATCATGCCGACGGGCATGCATGACATCTCTGGCAGCCTACTGATCTGCACCGAAGATACGGAAATTCTCCCTGGTGCTCCCTATCCGTTCTTTACCATCGAAAGGGGGGGAAGTTACGCCTACAACATCGATCTGCTGCGTTTTGTGAACTACACGCCGGGATCTGACCTTCGCCTGGGGCCCTCAGCCGATTACATTGTGGTCCCTTCCGACCACGTGCTCTTCTGGGATTCCGGCGGCTTCAGGAGCCGCGGCGACGTTCCCTCCACCGTCTTCCATCGCAACCATCTGATACCGACCTCTTTGCCGGATCCACGGCGGCATCTCGGTAACGGCAACATTCTCTACCTTGACGCCCACGTAGAGAGCAAGAAGTCGGATGAGATTGAGGTTCAAGAAGTGCGGTGGGACCACAAGGCCGACTGATGTCGTCAGATTTTCCTACAAACCGATGTACAGCCTTGCCTTGCGAGTAGGTGACTCATGGTGCGACATGCTGTTCCGCAAACAGTTGTTCCTATCCGGTCGGCAAAGTTCGATGGAGGTCGTTTCAGGTGGCCCACCGATGCGGTGCTGGTTCCAGAACGACCTTGCGATGTGCTTCCTCTCGGACAACTTGTCGAGGACTTGGGCCGCATCCTGGGCATCGCTGCGCGGATCGGCCAAGGCGGACCCGGCAGTGAGTGCCTCCGGATCGTACGCGAGCCGGCCATGGCGCTTCCGACGGACGAGGCCTACGCGCTGACAATCCGCCCCGGTGAGGTTCGAATCGCGGCCCGTATGGATGTCGGCGTGTATTACGCGATCCAGACGCTGCGCGAACTCGTCCGTGCGGAAGGGGCGTCGCTGCCGACGGGCTGGATCGAAGACTGGCCTGACTTCGGTCGTCGCGGACAGCTGATCGATATCTCCCGCGGCAAGGTACCCACGGTCGAAACCATCAAGGATCTGGTCACGCATCTGGCATCATGGAAGATGAATGAGCTGCAACTCTACATCGAGCAGGCGTTTCGCTTCCAGCGGCACCCACGAATCGGCGAGGGATATGACCCCCTCACCGCCGACGACATTCGGGAGATCCAGGATCACTGCCGGCGGCACCATGTACGGCTGGTCCCAGCGATGGCGAGTTTCGGCCACTTCGAGCGGATCCTGGCGCTGGATGAATACCGCCACCTTGCCGAATTGCCGGGTTTCCACGACTACCCCGGCGGACGGACGCTGTGCGCAACGGATCCGCGGTCGATCAAACTGATTGAGGAATTATTTGAGGAGTTAGCGCCACTGTTCGACGCGGAGGACTTTAATGTCTGCTGCGACGAGACGTGGGAGCTAGGCAAGGGACGCAGCCGGCAAGAAGCCGAGCGGATCGGCACAGGGCGGCTGTACCTGAACTATCTCCGCAAGCTGCACGCCTTGTGTCGCAGGCATGGCAAACGAATGAATGCCTGGGCCGACATTGTGCTTAAGCATCCGGACCTGCTCAGCGACGCGCCCAAGGATATGGTGCTGTTGAACTGGGAGTACGAAGCTGGCGGCCCGCTGATTCCGCGGACGAAGGAGATCGCTGATGCAGGCCTGCCTTTCGTCGTCTGCCCGGGCACAAGCGGCTGGCAAACGCACGGCACGCGGCTGACCAATGCGTTGATGAACATCCGCCAGTTCACCCAAACCGGTCGTCATCTCGGCGCCATGGGCCTGATCAATACCGACTGGGGCGACTTCGGGCACCGCAACACGCTGGGCGTGAGCTTGCCGGCAATGGCCTACGCCGCGGGATACGCCTGGCACGGCGAAGGCATGGCGGAGCCGCGGGCGTATCTGAACGCCTTCAGCCGTTCGTTTTTCGGCGACAAGGCCTGCAATGCGATGACCTATGTGATCGAGACCGTGGGCAACGCCTATCTGACCGCCGGGGAGAAGCTCTACCACATCCTGGTCGAGGCGGTGGACTCGGAAGATCACCTGTACCACGAAGTCGTCAAGCCATCGCCAGTTACAGCCCATCACGCTTGGCGAATCGGCAACATTGAGAAGGCCGACGCCAGGGGATTGGCGATGGTGCGTGATGCATTGGGGTCGCTGGAAGTGCCTCCTGCCGATGCCGTGGCTGACCCGTTTGCCGCAGTGGCGATCCATGAGTGGGCGCTAGCGGCGGAGATGGATCGGTTGGCGTGCGAGAAGGGGCTAGTCGTTCAGCGGCTGCGGGCGGGCGATGTGTCGGCTTGCGATGAAGCCCGAGAGGTAGCTGAACGCATCGAACAGATGATCCCGCGATTCAAGAGGCTCTGGCTGCAACGCAATCGTTCTGGCAAACTCAGCGATAACCTCAAACTGCTTCACACCGCTACCGCCGATCTCGCCTCGGCAGATGCTTCGACTTGCCGCCGACTGTCGGCAGCGACATCCGTTGTAACAACGTCTACCGAACTCTGAAAGGAAGTCCCGATGCATCGCACAATCATGCAGTTGGCCTTATGCCTCTGGCTGGTCATCCCGACGCTTGCGGATGCTTCGCAGGATCTGCTCGAGATCGGCCACATATCGCTCTACTCTGATGCCCAGGAAAAGAACACCTCCAGGAGCCAGATAAAGCTTGAGCGCCTCGATGAAGGCGGCATCGCCATCCACTATGTTCTTCCGGAGCACCAGGCACTGCGCTATAGCTACGCCGGTTTCAGTGTTGTTTTCCCCGAGCCGACAGGCGATGTAAGGTCGCTGGTGTTCGATGCCAAAGTGGCTGACGGCGCGGTCGATCCGCACACCATCACGCTGCGGACTCGGGACGGCCAGGTTTACCGCCGCGAGTATAGCGGCTACAGCAAGCTGACCGGGCAATGGCAGACCGTCCGCATCCCACTTTCGGACATGGCTGTACCCGAAGGCGGAGCAGGCAAGATCTACAACATCCGCATCACTGTCGCCTCGCACAGCATGCGCGATGACATCGATCTGCTCAAAGGTTCAATCTATTTCCGCAATATGCGCCTGAGCAGCGAGCCGGCTGGGGGTGCGGTGGAACTGCCCGACTATAGATCGATCCTTGCAGATCGGCCACGGTTCAAGCAGCCAATGGGTCATGCCGCCTGGGTTTATGACGCTGATGAGCGGTTCGTCGAGCAGATCGCCTCGTTCAATGAGTCGTCCGCCGTACCGATCAACATGCTGTGGGTTTCCTCGGCTGGACTGGTCGTGGAAGGAGGATCGGCCCGACTCACACCGATCAAGCAGGATCTCCACTGGTGGATTGAGCATGCACCACCGGGCGTAAAAGTCTACGCGATGATCGGCTCGGGAAATGGCCGTGAGCTTGGGAAACTGCCGGCTCAGGAGCAGGAGCGGATCGGTGTGCAGATCGCCGAGCTGATCAACCAGATGGAAGGTGTTGCT
>DASVCG010000267.1:0-5447 GCA_036381755.1 Phycisphaeraceae bacterium
AGCGTCAGCTCGACGCGCCCCTGGCGTCGCTGGGCCAGCTCAGCCAGGTTGGCCGCCAGCTCGCAGCCGGTGGCCCCGCCGCCGATCACCACGATACGCAGCGTCTGTCCGGGCGATTGGCGCGCGAACCGCTCGCTCAGATGCTCGCGCAGTCGGCAAAGCCCGCTGATGGGCTTGGCGGGCCAGGCGATTGGGGCTGCGCCGGGCACGCGGTCCAGAGGCACGACGCTGCCGATGTTGATTGAGAGCATGTCGTAGCCGATGCTTGAACCGCCGGCGAGGTGAACCTGCTGCGCCGCTGGGTCGATCCGGATCGCGCGATCGCGCACGAACCTGCCGCCATGTTTTTCGATGAGCCTGCCCGCATCCACCTGGTCCAGCTCGCAGGGGTACATTCCGCCGAGCATGCCCGTGGCCAGGCCGGAGTACCAGAAGCGGTCCGGGTCGATCAGCGTCACGTCCAGGCCGTGCTGCGCCAGGCGGCGGGCGTGTCGGATGACGTGCAGATGGGCGTGGCCGGCCCCCAGCAGCAACAGGCGGCCCGCGGGCCGATCAGGCGGCGCATCAGCGGCGATCTCCGCGCTCACCCCGACATCGTATCACGCCGCGGCGCAAGCGACGCCGAGACGGACGCCTCTTTTCGCCTGCGTATGCGCGCCGCACCCGGACGCAAGGGCTGATGATAAAAAAGGCGAGCGCGGCACACGTGGCCGAGCCCGCCCGGGATGGTTCACCTTTCGCCCGCACCCGCAGGCGGGGCGAGCGGGCGGCGCCGCTGGAGGCCGTCACGCGCTGGGGTCATCCGCCAGCGCCGCCCGTCGAGGGTTAGGGTTGAAGAGCGTCCTGCTCCTGCATGTTCTGGCGCATGTCCTGGAGCGTCTGGCCGGGCCCAGGCTGCTGGGGCGTGGTTTCCTGCTGAGGAGCGGCCCCTGGAGGAGGCTGCTGCTCGGGCGTGGTGCCGAACTGCTCCGGCGCGCCGGGCTCAGCGGCGCCAGGCTGCTGCTGGGGCGCTGCACCTGGAGGCTGCTCGGTGGGAGGCGTCGGCTGCTCGGTTTCAGGGGCGGCTTCGGGAGCGCCTTCGGGGGTGCCGTATTCCTGCTCGCACCCGACGATGAACGCTGGACCCCAACTGAACACCGCCGCCGCCGCCAGCGTGGCCCATGTGGCCTGGAAGCGTTTCATAGGAGGATCTCCTTTGCTTGGCATCAAACCAGGAAGCAGCAAACCCGCTGCCCCTCTGCTCACTTAGGCTATGGGCCGGCGATGAAAGAGGCCTAAAAGACGGGTGAAAATTCATTAATTCGCTCGCGGGGGAACAGGTTGAAGCGGCGTCGCAGCAGGCAATGCCGCTGCACGGATCAAAGGCAGGAACACGGTGAAGCACGAGCCGCCTTCGGGCATGTTCTGGGCGGTGATGCGGCCCTGGTGGAACTGGGCCACGCTGCGGGCGATGGCCAGCCCTAATCCTGCGCCGCGCCGGCCGCGATTGTTGGAGGCCTGGACGAAACGGTCGAAGATCCGATCGATCTCCTGCGAGGGGATGCCCGGCCCGCGATCGCATACGCGGATCACCGCCTGCTGATCGTGGCAGCTCAGCTCCACCTGGACCGCCTGGCCCGGCGGCGAAAACCCGATGGCGTTGCGGATGAGGTTGCCCACCATCGCGCCCAGCAATTCCGCGTCGCCCAGGCAGCAAGGCCCCTCCTCCGGAGGATGACGCCGGCCCGGCAGGGTCAACGCGACCCGCGCGCCACGCGCCGCGGCGATGGGCGCGCATTGCTCGACAGCGTCGGCGATTACGCCCGGCAGCCACACGCGCTGACGCCTTGCTGCGCCGCTGTGACCGTCCACCCGCGCCAGCGTCAGCAGGCTGTCCACCAACCGGCCCAGGCGGCGCATCTCCTCCTCTACGCTGGCCATGAATCGGCGGTGGTCCGCCTCGTTCGGCCGCGTCAGCCGCATCACCTGCGATTCGCTCAGCAGCACGGCAATGGGCGTCTTCAGCTCGTGGGACACGTCGTGGATGAACCGCTCCTGCGCGCGGTAGCCGGCTTCGAGCCGGTCGAGCATCTCGTTGAGCTCGGCGATCATTCGGCCAAGCTCGTCCTGCGTGGCGGGCGGGTCGAGCCGGCTGGTCAACCGCTGGGGCGTCAGTTGGTGCGCGACGCGGGCGACCTCGTTGATCCGCCGAATGGCCCTGCCCATCACCAGCCAGGACGCTGCTGCTGCGGTCAGCAGCCCCACCGGGATGCCGGTGACGAAGATCGTGCGCAGCAAAGCCGTGGACTCATCCACACGGGCAAGACTTGCACCCACCTGAAGATAGAGCGGCCGGGCCGGGCCTTCGCGGACATAAAGCGTAAC
This sequence comes from Phycisphaeraceae bacterium, assembly GCA_036381755.1. Taxonomy (GTDB): domain Bacteria; phylum Planctomycetota; class Phycisphaerae; order Phycisphaerales; family Phycisphaeraceae; genus DASVCG01. The sequence continues at coordinate 2,365 of DASVCG010000267.1, forward strand.
GATGCGGAGCTTTCCTCCCCTGCCCACCAGCCGCTCCACCGCCTGGCCCTGGATGGTCTGGAGCCAGCGCCGGCCTGAATCCTGGGGCGGCGCAGCGGCAGGGTTCCAGGGCAGGTGGTAGACGCCCAGGTTGTCCGACCGCTCGATCACCCGCCCCTGCGCATCGCGCAATTGCACGTAGAACTCGCGGAAGTGGACGGCCTTGCTCGCCCCGTCGATGACCCGCGACAGGGCTGCGTCGGAGAACGGCTCGCCCTCGCGGATGAGCTGCACCGCCATGCTCCGGGCCCGCTGGATCAGCTCCTGGTCGAAATGCTCCTGGAGGTACCGCTCGCGTGCGATCAAGCCCGCTGCGCCCAGCACCAGTTGGATCGCCCCGAAGACGGCGAGGAACATCGCCACCAGCTTGAACCGCAACGAATGGAAGAAGCGGGGCATGCGCATGGCCGGTCGCCGTCGATGATCGGGCCTTATCTGGCCGCCGGCACGCGGTCGGCCAGCACGTAGCCCGAGCCGATCACCGTGTGGATCAGCGGCCGCTCGAAGGGCTTATCGATCTTGCGGCGGAGCATGGAGACGTACACGTCAATCACGTTGCTGAACGGATCGAAATTCATGTCCCACACGTGCTCGCCGATGGAGGCGCGCGTCAGCACGCGCTCGGGGTTGCGCAGGAAATACTCCAGCAGCGCGAACTCCTTGCGCGTCAGCTCCACGGGCCTGCCGGCCCGGGTCACCTGGCGCCTGGCCAGGTCCATCTCGACATCGGCGTAGCGCAGGACCGAATCGCCCCACTGCCTCGCGCGGCGGAGCAGCGCCCGGATGCGGGCTACCAGCTCATCAAAATCGAAAGGTTTAGTCAGGTAATCGTCGGCACCGGCCTCCAGGCCGTTGATCTTGTCCTGTGTGCCCGAAAGGGCGGTGAGCATGAGCACCGGCGTCTGCACGCCCCGGCGGCGCAGGTTTCGGCACAACTGCACGCCGTCGCGGTCGGGCAGCATCAGGTCCAGGATGATCGCGTCGTAAGACTCAACCGCGGCCAGCTCCTCAGCCTCATACCCCTGCCGGCTCACGTCCACGCTAAAGCCGTGCTCCTCCAGCCCCTTGCCGATCGCCACCGCCATCTTGGGGTTGTCTTCGATCACCAACAGCCGCATGCCACCATCCTCGCAGGCACCGCTGCCAGTCGCCCGGGCCCGGACATGAAGGCCCGTGATCCCATACAACCATAGGCCGGCTCACAACCAGCCCGCCACAAGCCCCTCTTTTCGCATGATGTGCCGCAGTGGGGGCCGGCAGACCCGCTGCCAGACTCAGGATGACGCCCGACGCCACCGTATCGGCACCAGCCATAGGGTCGCCAGGACCAGCAGCCCGAAGATGGTGTAGCACAGCGTGAAGACCCAGGGCTCAGCGTCGAAGAAGATCAGCCGGTGTAGCCAGTGGGCGATGAACCCTTCGGTATAGGTGGTCTGCTGGGCGTGGAAGCGGAGCTGGTTTTCCCAGACCGTCAACGGGCAGGGTATGCCGAACCAGGCCTGGAACACCACCAGCCCGATCCCCGCCAGGTGGGCGATACGGAACCAGCGGTTCCTCACCCACCGCCAGCCCAGCACGCCGCCCAGCAGGATCAGCACCAGACCCAGGACGATGAAGGCGATGAACGCCGCGTGGGTCACCAGGATCAGGTCGGCCAACACCCGGAAAACCATGCCTATAGGGTAGCTCGCCAGCGTCGATCCCGCCTGGAGCGGATGGGGGTTTCAGCTTTTTTCGGACCGGCGCAGGATGCGCAGCTCGATGTTTCCCAGCAGCAGGAGGATGATCACGCTGATCAGGGTGGTCAGCGTCGCGGTGATGATCTGGCCGGCCGCCACAGCCATGCCGATGGCCGAGGTCAGCAGCAGCGAGGCCGCGGTGGTCAGGCCCTCGATGCGCTGGCCGCCCTCGTGAATGATCGTGCCGGCCCCCAGGAAGCTGATGCCCACGACGACGGCCTGCATGACGCGCACCGGGTCGCCGACCACCGTGCCATGGGGCTGAAGGCTGCTGAACTGCCAGATGACCGCGTGGCCCAGGACCATGAAGAAAGCCGAGGCCGATGCGACGACGATGTGCGTCCGCAGGCCTGCCGGCTTACGCGCCCACTCCCGCTCCAGACCGATCACCCCGCCCAGCAGCCCGGCCAGGGCGATCAACCCCACTGCCTGAAGCTGAGGCAGCCAGTCGGTCTGGTCCCACACGGTTTGCCTCCCCTGCCGGGGTTTTGGGATCTTGGGTTCTTGGGATCAGCGGGCTTCCGGGGACGGTCCGGGGCCTCCGAATCGATCCTGGCGCATCATAGCGCATCGGCCACACCCCAGCGGATGCGCCGCTCACCAAAACAAAAGCCCGCGGGTCGGCCGCGGGCTTGTCGCGTTTCGGGCAGGTTTTACGAAGGGTTCAAGCCGATCAGGCTTCGGCTTCCTCGGTTTCCCCAGCCTCCCCGGCTTCTCCAGCTTCGGCTTCTTCCATGGAAGCGGCTTCCACCTGCAACTCCTCCGCGGGCTTGTCGGAGACGACCCAGAGCTTGATCTCGGTCTTGAGATCCTTGTCGATGACGATGGGGATGATGTAGGAGTCCAGCCGCTTGATCTGCTCGCCGATGCGGACGTAGCGGTCTTCGACTGCAAAACCTTCGGCACGCAGGCTCTCGGCGATGTCGTGCTGCGAGACCCCGCCGAAGAGCACGCCCTGCTCGTTGGCGGCCCGCTGGAGGGTCAGCTCGTAACCGGTGAGCTTTTCGATGAGCTGCTCCTGCTGCTGGCGTCGGGCCCGCATCTCAGCCTCGACCTGGGCGCGGCGCTCGGCCAGGCGGGCGACGGCCGCGGGGGTGGGCGTGGTCGCCAGGCCATGAGGGAGCAGGTAGTTACGGGCGTAGCCGGGGCGGACTTTGACCACGTCGCCGACGATGCCCAGGTTGTCCACGGTTTCCAGAAGCAGCAATTCCACTTGTTTCATGTTGTCCTTCTCGCTTGGAAGAAGTTAGGCGCCGGCCCGCAGGCCACGCGGCCTGCGGCGATGCACCAGCATTTCCGAAAGTC
>DASVCG010000268.1:0-2124 GCA_036381755.1 Phycisphaeraceae bacterium
GGTGACGCGGCGGCGGTCGAAGAGCCGGTCGATGCGATCAGGGTCCCACGCCCGCACATGCCGGCCGAGCAGGTAATTCCGTCGCGGCATCGTCAGGATCGGGTGACGCTCGAACGCATCCGCCGTCCCCCCGGAAAGCCCCCCCACCTCCGCGGAAAGTTCCGGGCTGATCTCCTCATCGGCGTCGAGGATGAACACCCAGTCATGGGACGCGGCGGCGACGATCTTCTGCCGGTTGGTCGAAAAATCCACCCAGGCGTGGTGCTCCACCCGGTCGGCATGGCGGCGGGCGATCTCGATCGTGGCATCGCTGGACCCCGAATCGAACACCACGATTTCCTTCACCCATAGACAAGCCCGGGCGGATCGCAGCGCATGCTCGATCTTCTCCGCTTCGTTGCACGCAAGCACACACACAGTCACCGGTGGTGTCATAGGCCCGACAGCAGACCAGCAATGCGGCCAAGCCGCAACCCCCGTAAGAGCATTGTCGAAGACTCAGGAGTCCCGTTATCCTGTCGAGCCGGAGCAGCATCCGAACCGTCCATATCGGGGAATTCACATGAGCCGTTTCGCTTGGGTGTTGATGGCCACCGTGATCGCTTTGTCTGCCCGGGCACATGCACAAGACGGTTTCCAGGCAGGCGACAAAGTGGTCCGGCTGTTCGGGCCGCGGCCGGAGTGGGGCACCATCGTGGAGGACCGGGGGAGCCTTGCGTTCAAGCGTTTCAACGCTGGGCCGAACTTTCCGTTCCAGCCGCTTGCATCGGGATTCGGGACGCTCCACGGGCGGACGCTGGCAGCGCCGCTGCTGGGTGAAGGTGAAACGGTGATGAACATGGATTCGGCGCTCGAGTTGGAGCCTGAGCGTCAAATCGAGCCATTGTGGAAGCTCAAGCCGCTGGGTCAGCCCCAGGTTCCCGCGGAAGTGAAATCGGTCGTGCTGCGGTATGCGCCGGCGCCCGATCTGAACATGACCCGGCTTTACATCACGCCCGATGCGGGCCGAGCGATCGTGCTCTACCACCATAGTGCCAGCTGGACGCAGGCGATCGAGATATGCGACCTGCGTGGCGGTGCTTCGATGGGTGTGATGCATACGCCGGCGGGCATGCAGGTCATCGATGTGAGCCCCTCGGGCAACCGGCTTCTGTGCGTCATGCGGCGAAGTGCGGAGCGGCCGCCACTGGTGGACACCGATAATCAGAGGTGGCTGGCCGTACTCGACATCGAGAATGGGAAACTGGTGACGCGGCTCATTTTTCAGCCGCTGCCGCACGACAATTGGCGACTTGAGTCGGCCTCGCTCCTGGATGAGGACCGTATCCTAGCGGCGGCGACTGATTACGCCTGGGTGTATAGCGTCGCCGAACGCCGTGCGCTGTGGCTGCTGGGGGCGCGCAGCGTGCGCGTTTCAACCGACCACACGCTGTTGATGTTTCACCACGTCGGCCTCGCTGTCGCCGACTCGCGGACGGGGCAACTGCTGGGCATTCGCGGCGGCGCCGTCTCCAAGGGCGAATTCAACCCCTCGCGTACGCTCTATGCCGCCTGGCAGGGCGATGAGTTTCAGTTGCTCGATGCGGCCACTGGCCAGCGCATCCGCGACAAGCCGATGGTGATCGGTCATCTCAATCGGCGGGTGCAGTGGCTTGATGACCACCATGTCCTGAGCGGCGACCGCGACCTGATCGACGTGCGCCAGCCATCGATCATGTGGGAGTACCGCCGCGAACGCTGGGAGCGAATGGACTTGGAAGGCACGGCAGCAGCGGGACGCTATTTCTACCTCGCGCTCGGCCCGAAGAGGCAACTGGTGCTCACGTCCGTGGTGCTGCCGCACGAATCGGCGCTGAAGGCCGGCGTCCCGCCCGAAACCACGCAGGCCGATGCGGCCATCTACCCCAACTGCACCGTGTCACTGAGAGTGGACGCCCCGCGGCAGTGGCGCGGCCGGCTTGCCAGCGTGCTTGAAGCCGGCTGCAAGCAGAAGCTGATCAAGCTCGCTCCGGGGCAACCGGTGCAGATCGTCGCCTCATTTCAGCCCGGCAAGCCACAGCGCCGCAAGGTCCTGTGGCTTGGTCTGACACCTCGCGACGACAGACAGGTTTCCGTGGACGTCAG
>DASVCG010000269.1:0-4099 GCA_036381755.1 Phycisphaeraceae bacterium
CAGCGGCTGGCTGAATTGGGCACGCTCACCGGCGGCCTGGCGCACGAGATCAAAAACCCCCTGTCCACCATCGGGCTCAACATGCAACTGCTCCAGGAGGACCTGGCGCAGATCGCTGCGAGCGTGCCGCCTGATTCGCCCCTGGCTGATTCCCTGGGCCGCGTGCAAAGACGGTTCGGCTCGCTCCAGCGGGAAACCCAGCGCCTGCGCGAGATCCTCGAGGATTTCCTGCGCTTTGCCGGGCGGATGCGACTGGAGCGCCAGCCCGCTGACCTCAACGAACTGGTGGACGAGCTGGCCGACTTCTTCGAGCCTCAGGCCCGTGCTGCCGGCGTCCGCCTGCGACGCCAGCTCAACGCCTCCCCCGCCTCCATCCATGTCGACGCCAGCTTGCTCAAGCAGGCTCTCTTGAATCTCCTGCTCAACGCCACCCAGGCCATGAGCGAAGCTCGGCAGAAAAGCCGTCCCCACGGCGGGGCGGACGAGCTTATCCTCCGCACCGAACGCCAACGCTCCCTGGGCCAGGACGAATTGCTCATCCACGTCACGGATACCGGCCCGGGCATCGACAACGACGTCCTGGACAAACTCTTCCAGCCCTATTTCTCCACCAAGCGAGGCGGCAGCGGCCTGGGGCTGCCCACCACGCGGCGCATCGTCGAAGAGCATGGCGGGCAGATCCAGGTCCATAGCGAAGTCGGCCGGGGCTCCGACTTCGTCGTCCGTCTCCCCCTCCAACCCCCCGCCCCTTGACCTCCAATTCCCAAAACGCGGCTGAGCTTTTATAAAAACGCGCCTCCGCCACGCTTAGCCTGACGGCTGACTCGTTGACCCTTCTCGCGCGGCGTCTTATGCTAGCGGGCTGCCCGTTGGGCGAGGGTTTGCCTTGCTCGACGCAGGCGGCAAACGCCCCGCATCGGTTGCCTCTGGCTGCTCCGGCACGAGCAGCACAAGGTTCGAAGGCTCATGAACGCCTCACCGTCGGCTCCCTCGCAGACCAGCTTTCGGCAGTTCTTCCTCCGTGGATTGGCCATCCTCCTGCCGACGGTGCTGACGATTTGGATCCTGATCGCGGCTTATCAGTTCGTCGCTGGCCGAATCGCCCAGCCCATCAACCGCGGCATGCGGGAGCTGATCCTGGTGGCCACCCCCTGGCCCTCCGCCACGATTGAAGAGCTAAGCGAATACGACCAAAACGTACGGGCAGGCCCGCTGGCCTCCACCTACCGCAACAGCGGCTACAGCCAGGATTGGCTGCGCAGCCAACTCAGGCGGCATAAGCTGGAAACCTGGTGGGCCCGGTACGCCCTGCCGATGGACCTGATCGGCCTGGCCCTGGCGGTGGCGATGATCTACGTGGTAGGCCTGCTGGTGGGCAGCTTTATCGGTCGGCGTCTCTACCACCGCGGTGAAATGCTCCTCCACCGCCTGCCCCTGGTCGGACGGGTCTACCCGGCGGTCAAGCAGGTCACCGACTTTTTCATGGGCGATGAGCGGAGCAAGCTCAGCTTCAGCCGCGTCGTCGCGGTGCAGTACCCCCGCAAAGGCATCTGGTCGCTGGGGATGGTCACGGGCGAGACGATGGCCACGATCCAGGACGTCACGGGGGAGGAATGCCTGACGGTCTTTGTGCCCAGTTCGCCCACGCCGTTCACCGGCTACGTGATCATGGTGCCCCGATCCGATACGATTGATTTGCCGATAACGGTGGAGGACGCGGTCAAGTTCGTCGTCAGCGGCGGCGTGCTGATCCCGCCGAGCCAGAAGAAGATCAGCAGCCAGGGGGAGCACCCGCAGCGGCCCGGCGTCCAGGCCCTGCCGGAACCGGTCGACGCCGGCTGGTCCGCCCCAGCCGCCCCCGACGGTTCCGGGGGCGGCTCCGGGGGCGGCTCCGGGTCTCGCTCCGGCCAGGGCCAGTAGCGGGTTTCGGGCGCCGCTTGACTTTGTTGCCCCCTTGACGCCCAGGGGGCCATGCAATCGGAGTATCAGATGGAAATCACCGTTTCGGGCAAGCATATTGAAATCACTGACGCGATTCGGCAGTACGCCATGGAGAAAGCCGCCAAGCTGCCGCGCTATTTCGACCGGGTGCAGGCGATCCACGTGCTGGCGGATCGATCCGATAGCCACGGCTACCTGGTGGAGATCCTCGTGCACGTGGAGCACCGCGACCCGTTCATCGCCCGCAGCCACAACGAGGACCTATACGCCTGCATCGATGAGGTGATGGACAAGATGGAGCGTCAGTTGACCGATCACAAGGAGAAGCTACGCAACCGCAAGCACCCCGGAGCCCGCTGATCGGGCCTGCCGAGGGCCGGTCCCGGCGGCCTGGGCCCCCGGCCGGGTTTGACCGCCGCCCCGGAAAGTGCTTTCTTATTATTAGCAGACCCCCCGACCCGCCCCCTAACCATAAGTGAGCCCATGACGATGGTTTCGAAGGTCAACAGCATGAAATTGCAGGATTTCGTGGTCATTGAGGCGACCATCCCCGATCTTCAGCCCACCGAGCGCGACGAGGTGATCCGCGAGCTGGTGGACGCGCTGGTCCGTGCTGGAGCCGCTCCCCAGGATCTGCGCGATGATCTGATCAAGATGATCATCGACCGTGAGAAGCACGGCTCCACCGGCTTCGGCAAGGGGGTTGCGGTCCCCCACGTCAAGCATGAGCGGATCAAGCGGATGGTCGCGACGATCGGCGTCAGCCAGAAGGGCGTGGACTTCAACGCCCTGGACAAGGCGCCGGTCTACTCGGTCGTCCTGCTCTTGTCCCCCAAGGATAAGCCCGACGAGCACCTGCAGGCGATGGAGAACATCTTCTCCAACCTGCAAAAGGACACGTTCCGCCGTTTCCTGAGGCAGGTGACCTCGCAGAAGGATATCCAGGAGCTGATCCTGGAGGCTGACGCCCAGCAACTGGCCTGAGGCCGCACCGGCACCGGGTCGGAAGGCCGCGCCGCATCGAGGCTCGAAGGGTTCTACACTTGCCATGCCGGCCTACTCCGACTCTCCAGACGATCTGACGCGGAGCCGCCTGTTGGAAACCGTGAAGACCACGGTGAAGATTTTGAATCGGCTGGGCCTGCACGCCCGGCCGGCGATGTCATTTGTGGACACCGCCAACACCTTCGTCAGCGACATCCGCGTGCACAAGGGCTCGCAGATGGTCGACGGCAAGAGCATCATGCAGTTGATGATGCTGGCCGCGACGCAGGGCACGGAGCTGCAAATCACCGCGCAGGGACCCGACGCCCAGTCGGCCATCACCGCCCTGCGCGGGCTGATCGAGCGGAAATTCGACGAGGAATAGAAGCGCCGCCGCAGAGAAGATTTGTGATTTGCGATGGGTGATCGTGCGGCGTCCGTTGCTGCTGTTGGCCGTGGCGTTTTAGCGATTTTTGCCGCTTATCGCCTGCCTTCTACTCTCTTTGCTTAGCCCCCTCACCCTACCCAGTTCCGGGGGAGAGGGCTGAATGATTAGGAACCCTCAATTCCTGATCTCTAACCCCCAATCCCCCGATCCCTCTTTGTCTCTCTGTGCCTCTGTGGTTGATCTTTCCCTGCCCCCTGCCGTCTACCGTCTGCCCCCTGTCTAATCACGCGGCAGCCGGGCCAGGTCGGCGTCGCGGCCCATGATGACCAGAACGTCGCGCTCCCCCAGCGGCTCCTCGGGGCTGGGCAGCCGGAGTAGAGCGGGCCGGCCGGTTTCGGCCTGGGGCGGTCGGCGGATCGCCACGACGTGCAGCCCGGCACGGGCGCGGAGGTTGAGCTTGGCCAGCGTCTGCCCCACCCACTTGCGCGGCGTGACGATCTCCACCAGGCTGTGGCCCTCGTCCAGCTCGAATTGACGCAGAAATTGCGGGCTGATGAGGCGATTGGCCCAGCGGTCGGCCGATTCATCCTCCGGGTTGACCACCTCGTCGGCACCGATCCGGGCCAGGATCCGGGCGCTGATCCGCGACACCGCCCGCGACACGATGCGCGGCACGCCCAACTGCTTAAGCAGAACCGTCGCCAGCGCGCTGGCTTCAAAGTCGCGCCCGATGCCCACCACCGCGGCGTCCACCTTGTCGATGCCCTGCATCAAGAGCGCCTGCTC
>DASVCG010000270.1:0-3321 GCA_036381755.1 Phycisphaeraceae bacterium
GGTGGGCACCGCGGCGGAGCTCAAGCTGCTGCGCGAGCTGACCGAGGCGACCATCCAGCAGATCAAGGAAGAGCAGAATTACAGGGCCCGGCTGGAGATCCCCGTCGGCACGATGATCGAGGTGCCCCGGGCGGCGCTGACGGCTGATCAGATCGCTCAGCATGCCGACTTCTTCAGCTTCGGCACCAACGACCTGACCCAGATGACCTTCGGCTACAGCCGCGACGACGTGGGCACCTTCCTGCCGGCGTACCTGGCCAAGGAGCTGCTGCCCAAGGACCCGTTCCAATCGCTGGACACGGAGGGCGTGGGGCAGTTGGTCCAGATGGGCGTCGACAGGGGCCGGGCGGCCCGCGAGGCGCTGAAGGTGGGTATCTGCGGGGAGCACGGCGGCGACCCGGCGTCGATCGAGTTCTGCCACCGGGTCGGCCTCGATTACGTCTCCTGCTCGCCCTTCCGCGTGCCCATCGCACGCCTGGCTGCGGCCCAGGCCGCGGTGCGCAACGGTCAGGCCAGCAACGGCCGAAAGGGCAGGAACAGCCGCGCCAAGAAGAAAAAATAAGAAGATGCCGACAGCGGATCGCTAGCAAACCGCCTGAAGGCAGCCTCCTGCCAGGGAGGCCATCACGTCGAGCCACAGCACCTGTTTGGGGCTGGCCGACGGAAGATCTCTTGGACGCCGGATCGGCTTCTTGCCGATACAACCAAGAGGTTTCGATGGTCTTTCCCTGGCAAGATGAGGCGTTGACATGATCCTGCGGCGGCATGGCTGGGCGTTGGGGCTGGTGGGCGCCTTGTGTGTGTGGCTGGTCGGGTGCCGATCCGAGCCGGCTGCGCCGCAATACAGCCGACCGCTGCCGGAGGGGGCCTTTGGGCTTCGGCGGATCGTTGACCCGGCCCGCTGGCCGGACCTGTCGCCCCTGGCGCATCAGCTTTCCGACCCCAGCTTCCGCGAGGCGCTGGACCGCAGCCTTCAGTGGTACGCTGCGCCCTCCTCGCAGCAGTTTTTCCCCTCCGGGCCCATCAGCCACGTCCACGCCTGGGCGTCGGCCTATGCCTTGCGCGAGCTGGGCGGCCTGGACACCGCCACGGCGCTGAGCCGCCTGCGCAGCGAGTTTGACGTGTGGGAGTCGGTGGGCTGGGACGGCAGCGGGACGGTGTTTTTCACGGGCTACTACACGCCGGTCTTTCAGGCCTCGCGGACGCGTACGCCGCAGTATTCCTACCCGCTGTACCGCCGCCCGCCGGACCTGGTGAGCGACCCGGTGACAGGCGAGGTGCGCGGTCAGCGGACGCCCGGGGGGATCGTGCCCTACCCGACGCGCGCCCAGATCGAATCGCGGAATCTGCTCAACGGCCTGGAGCTGGTCTATTTGGCTAACCGCCTGGACGCGTACCTGATCCACGTCAACGGCTCAGCCAAGCTGGAGATGACCGACGGCTCGACGATGACGATCGGCTACGCGGGCAGCAACGGCCGGGCGTACACCAGCGTGGGCAAGCTGCTGGTGCGCGACGGCAAGGTGGACGAGAACCGCCTGAGCCTGCCGGTGCTGCGCGACTACTTTCAGCAGCACCCGCAGGAGCTGGAGGGCTACATCGCGCAGAACGATCGGTTCGTCTTTTTCCAGGAATATGACGGTGACAACTGGCCGGCGGGGTCGCTGGGCGTGCGGGTGACGCCTCTGCGGTCGCTGGCGACGGACAAGCAGGTGTTCCCGCGGGGCTGCGTGGTGCTGGTCGAGACGCAGGTGCCCACCGCCAGCGGGGGCACGCAGCCGTTTGCCCAGGCGATGCTGGACCAAGACACGGGCGGGGCGATCCGCGCCGCGGGCCGTGCGGACATTTACATGGGCATCGGCGAGCAGGCCGGCACCCTCGCGGGCCGTCAGGCCGCGGAGGGGCGGATGTATTACCTCCTGCTTCGCCGCGACCGCGTCCAGAGCTGGTACAACCAGATGATGCAGCAGCAGCCCGCTTCGCCTGAGCCCGTGGCCCGGTCCACGCCCTCCACGCCGCGGGGGTGATCGATCAGGGGGGCGCTTTTTCTTCGCGGGTGGTGGAGAGGGCTTTGTTGATGTTCCCCGCCTTTTGATGCAGTCCTAGCCGCGCCCCTGTTGGGGGCGGGCTATTGGGCGGTTGCTTTTTAATTCGATCCAATCGTCCAATCACTGATCGAGTTTGGCCAAAGCGGCCTGCTGCTGGGGGGTGAGCACCGCCACGGTCTTTTGCTGGGATTCCCATTCGATTTGCTGTAGCTGCTGGATCTGCTGGGGCGTGAGCTTGAGCTTGTCGTAGACGGCCAGCACCGCAGCGGGGGTGGGGGTGGGCGTTTCCCTGGGCTGAAGCAGGTTCATCAGGGGCGCAGCGGGTCGGCTGTTCGTCGCAGCTATGGGCTTGTGTGCTGTTGTGGGCCAGACGGTCTGGGGTGGGCCCGTCCAGACCCAAGGCGCGGGCTGCTCCTGTAGCGGCGGCGTCTCTTGGAGAAGGGAGGTCCGGCTCATCCATACCAGAGCCGCCATGAACGCTGCCACGCTCAGCGGAGCTGCGGTCCGCAGCATGAGAGACTCCTTTCGCTGCGCCTTCTCCGCCTCATTCTCCGCCTGAATTGCATGCATATGCCTTGAGCCATCAGAGTTTAGAAGCCGTGCCGGCTCCGGGCGGTAGGGGAATCTATCCGATTGTGAGCCGGTCATCTTCTCAGCAGCTTGCGGGAAGGGTCGCAGGCTGGGGTCAGCGGGTCTGGGGCTTGCTGGGACTTTTGGGGCTTCCGGGGGCCGGGGGCGGGGACTTCCAGCTTCCGGGGGCGGGGGTTGCTGGTAAAACGCGGGCTGGGCGGTAAGATTTCCCTGTTGTGACGCGACGTACCCTCAAACGGTTTTTCATTGGGTTGATGGGTTCGACCGTCATCCTCATCGGGGTGGCGCTGTTGGTCCTGCCGGGGCCGGGATGGGCGATCATTTTCGCCGGGCTGGCGATCCTGGGGACGGAGTTCGCCTTTGCGCGGGTGGTGTTGCTCAAGGCTCGCCAGTCAGCGGACGGGGTGGCGCGGTCGCTGGGGGTGAGCGAGCGGTTCCGGTGCTGGATGGGCTTGTGCAAGCGGCCCGCCCACGGCACGCCGCAGGGGGCGGATGGTTCTGGCGATCACTAGCGCCGCCGGCCGATAACCCTCCATCCCTGATCCTCGATCTCTTGTGCTTTCTCTGTGCCTCCGCGTCTCTGTGGTTTGTCTTTCTTGCGCTCTTCGAGTGATCAAGCGGCGGTCATTCATCGGCAGGCTACCCCGGTCGCGGCCTTTCGCAGCCGGCCCGCGGGCACTAC
>DASVCG010000271.1:0-6147 GCA_036381755.1 Phycisphaeraceae bacterium
GGCCGAAGCATCACCCGATCCAGCGCATACGCCGCCACCAGGTACCCCGCCACCGCGATCACGAACGTGAACACCGCCTTGCGTCCCCCCGCCCGGAACACCGACAGCGTCACCGCCACCGACCCCACCGGCAGCGCAACCAGCGCCGCCACCGCGAAGCTGATGAACACCGACCGGATCGGCACGCCCCCGAAAATCAGCAGCACCGCAAACAGCGGCAGGCCCGACAGCAGCATCGTCAGCACGAAAAACAGCCGGCCCGTCAGCGAGCCCAGCACGATCTGAAGATTCGTCAAAGGCGTCGTCAGAAGAATGTCGAGCGTCTTGCCCGCCTGCTCCTGGGCGATCACCCCCGCCATGAACAAGGGCGCCAGCAGGCACACCAACACCACCTGCCCATAAGCCACCACCGCGAACGCCCACGTGCCCGACTTGGCCAGCTCGGTCAGGCCCACCTGCTCGCCCAGCCCCCCGCCCGACAGCAGCCCCACCAGCACCAGGATGATCAAAGCGCCCAGGTAACCCGACCGCACCCACAGGTGCCGCGTCCGACGCGAGCCGCCCTGCACAATCCGAACCACCATCGGATTGCCTGGCAAGAGGTCCCACAGCCATCGCCCAACCGCGTGCATGGCAAGATCATATCCGCCAGAACCGCTCTCCTGCTCCGCCACGCCCTCTCCCGCCGGCCCGGCCTGCACGGCCCGCCCCCTCCCGTGCCGATCAGCCCATCCGCAGCTTTTCCGAACCGCTTGCCCGCTATTCCCCTTCATCCAGCCGGACGCTGTTCCCCCGCCATCAGCCGGACTAGGATCTTAAGCAGGCATGCCCTTTTAAATAATGCGGCCCGCCCCGCCTGCGGCTTGTGAGCGCCGCTTGTCCTGCGACAATAAACGCTGCGAAGGCGGCCCAAAAGCAACGCAGTTGAGATGAATGAATGACCTCACAACCCCCTCCCCCCGCCAGCTCGCAAGCCCCGCGACGCCCCAAGCGGCGTCTGGTGATGTGGACGGCTCTGGGCGTCGGCTTAGCCTTGCTTGTGGTCGTGCTCCTGCTGCCCACCCTGGCCAGCACCGGCCCCGGCCAGCGGCTGCTCATGCAAGCCGTCAACGCCCGCATCCCCGGCACGCTCACCGCTCAGGACGTGCGCCTGCGCTGGTGGGGCGGGCAGTCCATCGAAGGCCTCACCCTGCGCGACCCTCAGGGCCACCTCGTCGCTCAAATCACGCGGATTGACGCCCCCGAAACGGGCCTGCTGCCTCTGGCGCTGGGCAGCCGCAACCTGGGGCAAATCCGCATCCAGGCCGATGAAATCCACCTGCGCCAGCAGCCCGGTCAGCGCACCAACCTCCAGCAGGCGGTTTCCCGCCAGCCTCAACCCGCCCAGGACCAGCCCGCTGACACGCAGCCGCTGCAACTGGACCAGGACACCAGCCTGAACCTGAGCTTCACCGCCAGGCGGATCACCTACGAAGGCCCGGACATCGAGCCGGTGGAGCTGACCAACGTCAACGCCCAGCTGGACGTGCCCAGCCTCCAGGCCATCGCCATAAAGCTCACCAGCGACCTGCTCCAGGCCGGCCAGACCGGCCGAATCGACCTCGACGGCCAGTTGCACAACGCCTTCACGCAGGAAGGCCGCCTGGCGCTGGAAACCGCGATGGTGAACGCCCAGGCCGAGCTGACGAACCTGCCCGTGCCCATGGCCGACCGCCTGATGGACCAGCAAGGCAGGCTCGCCGGCCTGCTGGGCGAGCAGATCGACGCCCACCTCACCGCCCAGGGCCCGCTGGACCAGCTCAACGCCGTCATCACCGCCCAAAGCCCCCACCTGAACATCGACGCAGCCCTGACGGGTACGCCCGATCAGCTTCAGGTCAGGCCCGGCTCCACCCTGCGGATGGAAGTAACGCCCCAGGCTGTAGCGGCCTTCACCGCTCCATCCACTCCAGACCAGCCCCCCTCAACACAACCGGCCACCCAACTGGCGCAGCCCTTCACCCTGGAGCTGCGCGTGGCGAGCCTGACGATCCCCCGCCAGCAGGACCAACTGATCCTCGCCGACGCGACGATCGACGCCACCGCCACCGCCAGCGACATCATCCTGAACGTGCCTGATCGCGGCCCCATGGCCCTGCGCAGCACCCGCCTGGCCATCAACTCCGCCGACCTGTCCCAGCAGGTCCAGGCGCAGCTTGACGCCCAGGCCCAGGTGGAAAATGTGACCGAGCCGGTGCAGATGCGCGCCCTGGTGCGCAACGCGCTGGGCCAGGAAGGCCCGCTGGCTGCGACGCTCAACCTCGTGAAGCTGCCGATGCCGCTGGCCGACGCCCTGGCCGGCGGGGGCGACCGGCTCACCCAGCTCCTGGGCCGAACGCTCGACGCCACCGTGAGCCTCACACGCGACCCGGAACAGGCCTACGCCTTTGAGGGCCAGGTGCGGGCCCCGAACCTCAGCGCCCCGTTCCAGGGCAGCTACGCCGCTGACGGCCTGGCCCGCCTGCGCACCCCCTCGCCCGCGGAGCTGACCCTCACGCCCGCAGCGTTCACCCAGTGGGTGGCGACCGCCCAGCCCAGGCGGCTGGAGCTGGTCCAGCCTATGTCCATTCAGGCCAACATCGCCGATTTGCAACTGGCCATGCGCCCCGCTGACCCGGATCAGCCCGATCAGCCCCTCTTGGCCCGGCTGGACCCCCAGCGCACGCACCTGCTCGCCGACGCGGCCATCCCCCTGGCGGTCTTCCGCGATCCAGCCACGCAGCGCATCGCCCGCGTGGAGGAGGGCCGGTTCCGCGTCGAGGGGCAGGACCTGAGCCAATTGCTTAACGTGCTGGCGAACCTGAAGTTGGAAGCGGTCACCCCCCAGGGCCAGACGCAGCCGGGCACGGTGCAGTCGCAGACGCAGATCCGCGGGCTGATCACCGCTGCGGGCCAATTCCAGCCGCGCCAGGCGCACATCAGCAGCCAAAGTTCACTCGAAAGCGTGCCTTCAATCCTGCTCGACACGCTTCTGGGCCAGGACGGGCAGCTCGAAGCGGTGCTCGGGCCGCAAACCTCAGCACAATTGGCCGTCGACTACCGCCCCGACCAGGGCGGCCAGGCCACCTTCGAGCTGGACAGCACCAACGCCTCGGGGCATCTGCCCCTCCTGTTCACCCCCGACGGCGTCGCGCAGCTTCGCGAAAACGCGGAATTGAGCCTCCAGGTCACCCCGGCGCTGAGCCAGGTGGTGCTCAGCCGCATCAACCCCTTCCTTGCCGGCGCCATCGCCGCCCAGGCCCCCTTGAAGCTGACCATCCTCAAGGAAGGCTTCGCCCTGCCGATACGCGGCTTCGACTGGCGGCAGGTCAGCGGCCAGGCACGCCTGGACGTGGGCCAGATCAACCTTCTGCCCCAGGGCTTCACGGGCACGCTGCTTCAGGTGATCAGCCCCCTGATCAGGGCCCCCAACCTCTCCTCCTACCTGGGCCAGATGCAGCCGGTGGACCTGAAAATGCAGCAGGGCCGGCTCTCCTACGACCGGATGCGCATCGCGCTACAGGAAATCGGCATCGACCTGAACTTCTCCGGCACGGTCGACCTGGACACGCGAAACCTGGACCTCCAACTGCTGCTGGGCGGCCCGCGTTTGCCCATCCGCGAGCTGGAGCAGGTGGCCATCCCCATCCAGGGAACCATCACCCAGCCACGGCTCAACGAGCAGGCCTTGGCGCAGGCGGCCCTGGAAGCGGGGCTGCGCAGCGGACTTCAGGATCTGCTCAGGGGCCAGGACGGTTCCAGGAGGCTCCCCCCTCAGCTCGAATCCATCTTCGGCACCCCACGCCAGGACGAATCGCAAGCCCAGGAGCAGGACGACCAGGACCAGGACCAGGACCAAAACCAGCCCCAGCAGCGACGCCAGCAGCGCCGCCAACGACGTCAATCACAATAGCAGCCGCTCTGCTTGGTGACCCGCTCAAAGCACTCATAGCATCCTACGATCCGACCCTGCGGTTGAGCCCCACAGACCGGCACGAAATTCCATAGCACGGGGATGCGCGATGAAAGTAGTGGTGGTCGAACAGTTCGGCGGCGTCGATCAGCTCCAGGTGCGCGAGCTGCCCACCCCCGAGCCCGGGCCCGGGCAGGTCCGCGTACGGCTGACCTCCATCGGCCTCAACCACGCGGAGTTGATGGCCAGGCGCGGCGAGTACCGGCTGGTCTCTGGTGATCCGCCGTTCACCCCCGGCCTCGAAGGCGGCGGCATCATCGACGCCATCGGCCCGGATATCGACCCCGACCGCTTAGGCCAACGCATCATCCTCAGCCCCGACGCCACCCGACGCGGCGCAGGCCTGGGCGGCTCCTACCGCAGCCACTTCATCGTCCCAGCGGACAAAGCCATGCCCGCGCCGGACGCCATCCCCGACGATCAGCTCGGCGCGATCTGGATGCCCTATCTCACCGCCTGGGGCTGCCTGGTCTGGCAGCAACAGCTCGGGCCGGGCCAGATCATCGCCCTGACCGCGGCTTCCAGCAGCGTGGCCCTGGCCGCGGCGCAGATCGCCAGGCACCGCGGCGCTACCACCATCGGCCTCACCCGCTCCGCCCAAAAAGCCAAGGCCATCCAGCAGCTCGACACCGCGGCCTACGACCACCTGCTCACCACACACGAGCCCGACGGCAAAATGAAACCGTGGCACCGCGACCTGCGCCAGCTTCTGGACGACCGCGGCGTGGACGTGTTCTTCGACCCCATCGCTGCAGGCGAATACCTCCAAAGCGAAATCTACAGCCTGGCCCCCCACGGCTGCATCTGGGTCTACGGTCTATTGGGCAAGCCCGGCACCGTGGACGTCACCCCCCTCATCCGCAAGCACGCCGCCATCCGCGGCTGGTCCCTGACCGAGCTGATCGAAGCCGGCGAGGCTGTCTGGCAGCCCGGCTGTCAGCACATCTTCGAAGGCTTCGCCCAGGGCATCTACCGCCAGCACCTCGGCGGCTCCTTCAAGCTCGACGATGTGCAGCACGCCCACCACGTGATGGAACGCGGCGAGCATCTTGGTAAATTGGTCCTGATTCCCTGAGCGGTCACGATCCAGGCATACAGTGCCCCGCCGCTCTCTCAACTGCTTCACGAACCCCCAGGCCTCCGCAACGGGGCCGCCTACGCGACCCGATCATGCTCTATCGACGATTCGGCCGCACAGAGCTTCGCATGCCGGTGTTCAGTTGCGGCGGCATGCGCTATCAATACAAATGGAAAGATCAGCCGCTTTCCCAGATCCCGCCTGACAACCAGGCTAACCTGGAGGCAACCATCCGCCGGGCTTTTGAGCTGGGCATCAACCACATCGAAACCGCCCGCGGCTACGGCTCAAGCGAACGGCAACTGGGCCTGGTCCTGCTCACCCTGCCACGCGAAAAGATCATCGTCCAGACCAAGATCGCCCCAGCGGAAGACCCCGACCGCTTCCTGGCCCATTTCGACGAATCCCTGGAGCGGCTGCAGTTGGACTATGTGGACCTGCTGGCCCTGCACGGCGTCAACACGCCCCAGCTTCTGGACTGGAGCATCCGCAAGGGCGGCTGCCTCGCCGCGGCACGCGACCTCCAACGCCGCGGCAAGGTCCGCCACGTGGGCTTCTCCACGCACGCTTCGCTCGACCTGATTATGCAGGCGATCCAGCACGAGGGCGACGGCGGGTTCGATTACGTCAACCTCCACTGGTACTTCATCTTCCAGCGCAACTGGCCCGCGGTCGTCGAGGCCCAGCGACGCGACATGGGCCTGTTCATCATCAGCCCCTCCGACAAAGGCGGCAAGCTTTACGACCCGCCTGCCACCCTGGTGGAGCTGTGCCAGCCGCTGCACCCGATCGTGTTCAACGATCTATTCTGCCTCCAGCACCCGCAGGTGCACACGCTGAGCATCGGCGCCGCCCGGCCGACCGATTTCGACCTCCACCTCGAAGCCCTGCCCCTGCTGGAGAAGGCCCGCGAGCTTTTGCCGCCGATCGTTGATCGGCTCCGCCAGGCGATGCGCCAGGCCATCGGCGTGGATGACCCGGAAGCGATGAGCCGCGGCCTGCCCGAGTGGGACCGCTGCCCCGGCCAGCTCAACATGCAGGTGATGCTCTGGCTGCGCAACCTGGCCCTGGGCTGGGG
>DASVCG010000272.1:0-2092 GCA_036381755.1 Phycisphaeraceae bacterium
AGCGGACGCGGTATTGTCCCGCCATCGACAGGATCGCCTGGCGGTCGCGCTGGAACTTGGCCTGAGGGGCTGCGTCCTCAGCAACCTGGCTTGCCGGGGCCACCAGGCAGCAGGCCGCGGCTGAGGCCTTTGCGTCATCGCCGTGGGCGGGGCAGGCCTGGGCGGTCAGGGCTGACGCAGGCACAGCCAGGGCCGTCAGCAGCGTCCAGAGCGAGCAACGATTGAGCATCATGAAATCTTCTCCTTGATCTGGGCGCAGCGACGGCTGCGCCGGGTGCGTGGCGTGTCAGGGTGAAACAGTCAGATCCCAGTCGGGCCGGTCAGCGTCATTGGCCCAGCGGCGCATGTCCATCAGCTCTTGAGGTTGCAAAGAGGCGGCGTGGCCGTCGAAGAAGGCGGTCACCGCGCCTTGGCCATAGCGGCCGCGCGGCACGCCGGTTACTTGCCCCGTGGCGGCCTCGATCTGCCCGCCGGCCAAGCGCAGCCAGTCGATCATCAATTTGGGCGGATGCAGCCGGTAAAAACCATCGCTGGAAGTGTCGCCTGTCGTGGCGCTGGTCCGGCGCTGGCTGTCCGCCAGCACGATCAACCGCTCGGGGTGGCGGACCTCGCGGGCGAAGAACACCGCGTGCGAGCCGTAGGCCGGGCGGCCGTCGATAAAGCCCAGGGCCGTCTCATCGCCTCCCACATAAAACGAGTTGAGCCCGTACGTCGGCGCAAGGCTCAGGCCATAGGCGTCCGAGAGGTCCGGCGTCGGCGCGTGGTGATAAACCAGGTCCCACACGTCGCTGACGTAGCCGATCAGCCGCCAGGGGTAACGCTTGGCGATCAGCGGCGGCAGCGTGCCGGCCTGCGGGTCGCGCACCTGCGTCAGCACGCCGTTCACGTAGTCCGACGGGTAGCCGAACATCAGGTGGCCGTCGTAGTCGGCGTGGTACAGGTGATAGCCCGTCATGAGCTGGCGGATGTTGCTGAGGCTGCACAGTTGCATTGCCGCGTCGCGCGCCCGGCCCAGCGCCGGCATCAGTACCGCCGCCAGCAGCGAGATGATCGCCACCGTCACCAGCATCTCGATGAGGGTCCACCCGCGCTGTCGTGGCGCGCCGCAGGTCATGTGCCATCTTCCTTACGAACGTGTGTGAAAGCCGTGTGCGAAGCGCCCACAGCCCGGCCCGTCCCCTCGCAGCGGACCGGGCCATGGGCAAAGGCTAGGGGATGAGTCAGCAGCGGCGCAGCCGACGCGACCCGCGAGGCCGACGCAGCACGCCAGCCGCCATCGCGCCGCCCAGAAGTGCCAGCGATGCCGGCTCGGGGATCACACGCGTGTCGATGGACCAATCGCCCAGGCTTGTGGAGTCAACCCCCCAGGCCAGGTCGATCGTGTATTGGTCCGCATTGCCCGGCAGCGTGAATGACCAGGCGTGCTCAACAGCGTAGACGGTCGAAGTCGGCCCGCCCGGCGGCGAGAACGACTGCTCCAGACGCGACAGCTCCGTGTAGACAAACGAGGCCAGTTGTGTCACGTCCACGCCGTTGACGGTCAAAAAGTCCGGCGAGGTAGGATCGAGCAGGTTGCCGAAGGTGCTGATCTGAATGAGAAACTGGGTCGCGAAGGCGTCGCCCCGATCGTAACTTTGGATGATGGCGCGCGGCTGGATAAAATCGGTCTCCGACATGGAGTAAATGCTGCCGCTGCTGGTGAGGAAGCTCCCGCTATTGGCGTCGTTGGCGTCGCCCGCCAGGCCCGAGCCGTTGGGATTAACGCTGGTCGTGGGCGCGTTGGTGACGGAAGTCGAGGTGTAGGCGCCGCCTTCAAGCAGCGGAGCCGCATCCCAGAATTCGTAGGTGGTCCAGGCGGCTGCGGCTTCGCCCGCATCAGCGGGGCGCGTCCAGCCTGGGCTGGTGAACGCAGCCTGTGCGTGCCCAGCAGTGAGGCTGACCGCGGCCAGGGCTGCCCAGGCGGGTGTGGAACGGCGGAGAATCATCAAAAAACCCTCCCTCAGGTTGGCGCTGGCTGCCGCGGCAACGCCGGGTGGTGAATTGCCAGCGGAGCCCACGCGAACCGCTGGCTGCGGCATATCGCTGGGCGACA
>DASVCG010000273.1:0-3136 GCA_036381755.1 Phycisphaeraceae bacterium
GACAGCACCGTCGTCGTCTTCACCTCCGACCATGGCTACCACCTGGGCGACCACACCTTCTGGCAGAAGGCGAACCTGCACGAGCAGGTCACGCGCGTGCCGCTGATCATTGCCGCCCCCGGAATCAAGCCGGGCCGCAGCCGGTCGATCGTGGAACTGGTGGACCTGTTCCCCACGCTCTGCGAACTGACCGGGGCTCCGGTTCCGCAAGGCGTGGAGGGCAAGAGCCTGGTGCCGGTGCTGCGCGATCCGGGGGCGAAGGTCCATGACGCCGCGCTGTCCTACAACGGCGCCCACCGCGCCCTGCGTTCGGATCGCTGGGCGTACATCCGTTACGCTGACGGCTCCGAGGAGCTTTACGACATGGACGCCGATCCGGGTCAGTTCACCAATCTCGCCGAGGACGCATCTCACGAGACGGTCGTGACGGACTTCCGCCGCCAGCTCGACGCGCGGCTGAGGATGGCCGGCGACGGCGGGCGAAAGAAGAAGAATCGCAGGAAGTGACGTAAGAGTCAGCAATTATCCGCACAACAACGGCGACCACGCCCCGCGCTCCACGCACCGACTCTCATCAACCGACCCGGGGCGAATAGCCTCCCGCCGAAATTCTGTTGACCCGGGAGCCACATCTAAGCTACGCTTAATAAGTTGTATTTAGTGTCAGCGTTGTCGCGCTGCCGCTCTTCCGTGGGATGAACATCTGAAGCAGGTCTCCATTCGAGGGCCTCACCATGTCACGTCGCCTCCGTTTCGTGCCCGCGTTTACGCTGATCGAGCTGCTCGTCGTCGTCGCCATCATCGCGCTATTGATCTCGATCCTGCTGCCGTCGCTGAGCAAAGCGCGGCGCACGGCTCAGATGGTCAAGTGCCAGGCGCTGCAGAAGCAGTTCACCGTGGCCAACATTTATTATGCCGATGCCTGGGAGAACATGTACGTACCGCTGAAGTTCGCCACCGGGCAAGCTCGCGGGAACCAAACCATGTCCTGGCCGACGAACTTCGAATTCCGCCGCTTCCTGGGCATTCCCGGTAACGTCACGGGCAACTCTGACACAGCGCCCGCCCCGTGGCCCCTTGATTGGTATTGCCCGAGCATGCCCGAACAGTTCAAGCCGAGCATCAATCGGCTGTACCCGATGAACTACACCGGCGTCACGCGCGTTCCCAACAGCTTTGCGGGTGCTCACTTTGTCTCGCGCGTCAAGGTGGTCAGCCCGGCGGAGAAGAACCAGCAGCACGAAGGTGAGTCATGGATCGCCGATAAGCAAGGCGCCAATTACCCAATCCGGTGGGACGTCTACGGTGATCAGGACCGCACCGTCGCCGGGATGCCCGGCCGCGATTTCGCCCAGTATCGCCACGATGAAGGATTCAACAGCTTGTTTTTCGACGGCCACTCGGCGTACATGACCAAGCAGGAAACATGGGATGTCGTCGCCGCCCGCAACCGGCTGTGGGAAATCTTCAAACCGCAGTGACCGCCGTGGGTCGCGTCTCGAACATGAAAGCCTCGCGCCCGCAGCGCGGGGCTTTTTCCTGCGCCCATTCATGGCTTACATCATTGTGAATATTAAATATATGCTTCTCATTGACTTATATGTGAAGTTTCATTAGGCTCCGCCCGGCCGCGGCAGCGGTTGCCGTGGTGATTGGGGAAACACGTCAACGTGAGGTTGGGTATGTCATATCGTCTGGCTGATCGTGTGCGAGGACCAGGGCTCCGGGGCCGGGGGTTTACGCTCATCGAGTTGCTCGTGGTGGTGGCGATCATCGCGCTGCTGATTTCGATCCTGCTGCCGTCGCTCAGCAAGGCGCGCAATGTCGCCCGCACCGTCAAGTGCATGGCGATCCTCAAGCAGTTCACCACCGCCAACAACTCTTACGCGGACGCCCATGAGAACGTCTACGTGCCGCTGAAGCTCGCCCATAACTCGGCGGTGGACGGCGGTTACCAGCAGTGGATAGCGAACCTGCTTTTCCGCCAGTACATGGGCACGCTCAACGGCATGGGCAACGGCACCAAGTCGTCCGCGGCCTGGCCTCTGGAGATGTTCTGCCCCACCATGCCCGAGCAGTACCGCGGCAAGATCGGACGCCTGCACCCGATGAACAACACCGGCGAAACCCCCAGCGGCTGGACCGGCCCGATGATCGTCCGCCGCGCGAAGGTCGTCAGCCCCACCGCCAAGACCCAGCAGTTCGAGGGTGAGTCGTGGATCGGCGGCAAGGGCGGCGCCAACTACAAAACACGCTGGGACATCTACGGTGATACCGATCGCTACACCGGCGGCGTCTGCTGCGACTGGTCGATTTACCGGCACGATGAGGCCATGAACATCCTCTACTTCGACGGCCACGCCGGCCGCGTCACCAAGCACGAAGCCTGGGACGTCGCCTCCGCCCGCAATCGGCTGTGGGAGATCTATAAGAACCCGTGATCCGCAGCGGCTTGTTGAAATTCAAAAGCCCTCGCGCCCGGCGGCGCGAGGGTTTTTCATTTGCGCGATTCACATCAATGTCAGCGGGTGACGATTCCGCGCTCCGGAAGGGCGGTGTAGGTCTCTTTGCTGCCCAGGCCCAGCCAGGGGTCGTCCGAGGGGGTGAGGAACAGTTCGGCGTAGACGCGATCATTCAGGCTGTTGAGGTCCGCAACGGGCGCCTCAGCGATCCACTGCCGCAGGATCGGGCGAAGCTGGTACTCGTTGCGCACCGTGTCCTCCGCGATCGAACGCTCAAAGCTCTGGACCACCTTGAGGATCGGGTCTTCCACCAGGCGCTTGGTTTCGGCGCGGCGGCCGGCCTCCTGCGCGGTGGGATGCTTGGACCGCATCAGCATCACGCTGGCGTCGTCCAGCTTCGCCTGCTTGGCGTAGAGGACGGCCAGGTCGCGCCATCCGCCTGCGGCGGACCGCGTCCGCTCCTGAAGCTTCACGATCTGCGGCATGATCGCCTCCATCATCGGCATCTCCGCCACCATCTTGCCGACGCTGCGAAGCTGCGCGGCGACCGCTTCGTTCTGCACCTCCACGGGGTCGAGAGCGCGGCCTTCCTTGTTGAAGCGATCGATGGTCTTCACCTGCGCATCCCAGCGGCGGGCCAGCTCGTTGAGCTGTCCTCGATGGTGGTAGGCCAG
>DASVCG010000274.1:0-5004 GCA_036381755.1 Phycisphaeraceae bacterium
TTAAATGTCACCTACTCTTTCTTTATGGACGGGGGAGAGGGCACTTTATGCAGCTCTACCCTCTACCGTCTATCCGCTGCCGTCTGGACTTATACTGGCCGGCATGTCGTCGCTGTTCGAGTCCGCTACAGCCCAGGTCAGGCCCGTCGCGTTCGCCCGCGTGGCGTTGGAGCAGGGCATCGACACCGCGCCGGGCGGGCTCACCTACGCTGTCCCCCCCGCGCTGGCGGGCCTGGGCGTGGGCGAACGGGTCCGCGTCCCCCTGGGCAGGGGCAACAAGCCCGTGGCGGGGTATGTCATCCAGCTTGCGGACACCTGCGATGTGGAGGGGGCAACGGTCAAGTTCATCCTCAGCCGCGACAGCCAGGGCCTTGGGCTTCCGCCGGACCTGATCGAGCTGGCGCGCTGGATTGCCGGCTACTACTGCTGCCCGCTGGGGATGGTGCTGGCGGCGATGCTGCCCGCTGCGGTCAAGCGGGGCACGGGCACGGTGACGCAGACGCTGGTGGGGCTGCCCGATGGCGATGGCCGGGCGGATTTACCCGCTGCTGGGCGGAAGGCGGACACGCAGGAGGGGCAGGAGGGCGGCGGGACTCAAGCCGCCAGCGTCAAGCTGTCGCCGCTTCAGGCCGCGGTGCTCGCTGCGGCGCAGCGTCAGGCCCAAGAGGGGCATCGTTGGACGCCGATCAAGCAACTGGCCGACCTGGCGGGGGCCCGCAGCGTCTCCCCGGTCAAGCAGCTTGTGGACAAAGGATTGCTGCAACTTCACCAGGCCCAGGCGGTCGTCTCGGACCTGGACCTGCACGCGTCCCGCGAGCCTTGCGAGCCTTCATCGCCGCTGACGCTCACCGACGGGCAGCGCCGGGCGCTGGATCACCTGGTCGGGTACATGGACCAGGGCTTTGGCGTTCACCTGCTGTGGGGGGTCACGGGCAGCGGCAAGACCGAGGTGTACCTGCGCCTCATCGAGCAGGCGATCAACGGGGGCGGGAGCGATATTTGCCCGTCAGCCATCGTGCTGGTGCCCGAGATCGCCCTGACGCCGCAGATCGTCGCCCGCTTCATGTCCCGCTTTCCGGACGTGGCAGTGCTCCACTCGGGGCTGACCGCGGCGCAGCGTCACGCGCAGTGGCGGCGGATTCGCCAAGGGCAGGCGCGCATCGTCATCGGCGCGCGGTCCGCGGTGTTCGCGCCCGTGCCGCATCTTCGCCTGATCATTGTGGATGAGGAGCACGAATCCAGCTACAAGCAGGACCAACTGCCGCGCTACCACGCCCGCGACGTGGCCATCAAGCGCGGCCAGCTTCTGGGCATCCCCGTGGTGCTGGGCAGCGCCACGCCCAGCCTGGAAAGCTACTACAACGCGGTCGGCCCCGTGGGGGGCGCCTCTGACGCCAAGGCCGCTGGCGCGAACGCCTCCAGCAAGCCGGGCGCAGCAGATCGCGCAGCATCCACGGCGCAGGACGCGGAGCCTCGACGCGGGCGGTATCACCTGGTCCGCCTGCCCCAGCGCGTGACGGGCATGCGGCTGCCGCAGGTGGAGGTGGTCGATCTTCAGGAGGAGCGGCGGCAGCGCCGCGGCGTTCATCTGCTGAGCCAGCGTCTGGAGGCGGAACTTCAAAAGCTCTTTAGCGGCAGCGGCTCCGACCGTGGCCAGGCGATCTTGCTTTTGAATCGGCGGGGCTACGCCAACTACATCGCCTGCCCGGATCATCGCTGCGGGTGGATGCTCCGCTGTGAGCATTGCGACGTCACCGCGGTTTATCACAAGGATCAGGCGCTTCCCGCGGGCGGGGTGGTCCGCTGCCACCACTGCCAGGCCCAGCAGCTTTTGCCGGCGCAGTGCCCGGTGTGTCAGCGGCGGGTGACGGTGTTCGGGCTGGGCACGCAGCGGGTGGAGGAGGAGCTGAAGGGCAAATTCCCGGGCATCCGCGCGGTGCGGATGGACAGCGACTCGATGCGGCGGGCGCGTGATTATCAGGACACGCTCGACCAGTTCCGCCTGGGCCGAATCGATGTGCTGCTGGGCACGCAGATGATCGCCAAGGGGCTGGATTTCCCCGGCGTGCGGTTAGTCGGGGTGATCAGCGCGGATACGTCGTTGCACCTGCCCGACTTCCGCGCCGCGGAGCGGACGTTTCAGCTCATTTCGCAGGTGGCCGGCCGGGCGGGCCGAAGCGACCAGAGCGGGCGGGTGATCGTGCAGACGTTCAACCCTGACGACGCGGCCATTCAGCTTGCTGCGCGGCACGATTACGAAACTTTCGCCCAGCGGGAGCTGCGCTGCCGCGAGCAGGTGGGCCTGCCGCCGGTGTGGCGCATGGCGAGGATCGTCGTCCGCGATCGCGACCACCTGGCCTGCCTCCAGCGTGCGACGGAACTGGCCGGCCACCTGGAGCGGTTCAACCGCCAGCTTCAGGAGCCGGTGCGTCTGCGGGGCCCGATGCCTTGCCCGATCGCCCGGATCGCGGGGTATCACCGGCATCAGATCGAGCTGCTGGCTGCGCCGCCACAGGCCGCCCAGCGGATCCAGGAATTGCTCACTGCGCTGCGCAACACCCGGCTGTTGGTTTCCGACGCACACACCGCGGTGGACGTGGACCCCGTGGCGCTCTTGTGAGGGGGCGAGGCTTAGCGGTCGGCGGTTTTCCCGTTGCGCTGGGGGCTATCGGCTGGGTGGGCACGCTACACTCAAGGGTGGATGGATGTGGTTCCCTGATGGGGCCGACTTGGGCTGGCCATGCCGCTGCTGATTGACTGCTACAACGTGCTGCACGCGCCGATGCCGCCTGCGCTGGCGGGGCTGGATGTGCCGCGGCTGGAGGCGCTTTTGGCGCGGACGGTCTGGGCGCGGGAGGGGGTTTGGCTGTATTGCGACGGTCAGCCGACGGCGCTGGGGCCGGGCGCAGGATCGTGGCCGGGGGTGGAGGTGGTTTACGCGGGCGCAGCACGGACTGCGGACGATCTGATCATCGAGCGGGTCGAGCGGGACACCGCGCCGCGTCGGCTGATCGTGGTCAGCAGCGACCGTGAGATTCGCCGGGCCGCCCGTCGCCGCCGGGCTGTGTGCTGGACCAGCCCGCAGTTCATTGGTTATTTGCAGGCGGCGCTGCGGCAGGGATCTGCCGGCTCAGCCAGCAAGCCCGCGGACGCCCCGCTGGCCCCCGAGCAGGTGGACCAATGGCTGCGGGTCTTCGGTTATGATCCGGGGCCGGCCGACAGCAGCAGCGATCCGGGCTCCGCGGCCGATGAGGAGGAAGACGATTCGGCCTACTGGCCTCCCTGGTGAGGTGTGGAGCCGGCTGCGTGTGAGTCGCGGATGAGCGGGCCGCTTGACGGGCCGCGATCAAAAGCATGAAATGGCCCCGCCCCGAGAGCCTCCGTATGAATTCCACGCCCAGCGCCCGTTCCGATGCCGATCTTTCCCCGGCCGACGCCCGTCGGCCGCACTACCGCCGCGTGATCCTCAAGATCAGCGGTGAATCCTTCTGCAAGCCCGGCGGGTTCGGGATCGACGGCCAGGAGCTGGAGGTCATCGCCCGCGAGATCGCCGCTGCGGCGAGGCTGGGCACGGAGCTGGCGGTGGTGGTGGGCGGGGGGAACATCATCCGCGGCGCGAGACTCGCGCAGGAGGGCCGCATCGACCAGGCCACCGCGGACTACATGGGCATGCTTGCGACGGCGATCAACGGCCTGGCGCTGAAGGAGATGCTTGAGAAGCTGGGGCAGCCCGCCCGCGTGCTCAGCGCGATCAACCTTTCCGCCGTCGCTGAGACGTTCATCCGCGGCCGGGCGATCCGCCACCTGGAGAAGGGGCGGGTGGTCATCTTCGTGGCCGGGACGGGCAATCCCTTCTTCACCACCGACTCAGCGGCCAGCCTCCGCGCCGCGGAGATCAACGCCGACGTCCTGCTCAAGGCCACCAAGGTCGACGGCATCTACGACAAGGACCCCATGAAATATCCTGACGCCAAGCGGTTCGACCGCATCACCTTCCGCGAGGCGATCCAGCGGCAGCTCAAGATCATGGACCTGACCGCTTTTAGTATGTGCATGGAGCGCAACATCCCGATCGTGGTGTTCAACATGAAAGAGCCCGGCCACATCGCCGAGGTCGTCAGCGGCAAGCCGCACGGGACGCGGGTGGTGGTGGAGTAGCAAGGCCGCTGGTCCGCGGCGGACGCATCGGCCGCGGCTGTTGGGCGGGGGCTTCGGGCTGATCCATCGGAGGCAGATATGGAACTGGACGAAATCCTGTTGACCGCTGAGGAGTCGATGGACAAGGCGGTCGATTACCTCAAGAACGAGCTGCGCGGCGTGCGCACGGGGCGCGCCTCCACCGGCCTGGTGGAATACATCAAGGTGGACTACTACGGCTCAACGACCGATCTGCGCCAACTGGCGCTCATCAGCGTGCCCGAGCCCACGCAGATCCTCATCAAGCCCTTCGACCCGGGCAGCCTTCAGGAGATCGCCAAGGCCATCCAGAACGCGGGCCTGGGGCTCAACCCCGTTGTCGAGGCCAAGCAGATCCGCCTTTCGCTGCCGCCGCTGTCGGGCGAGCGGCGCAGTCAACTGATCGGCTCGGTGAGGCAGATGGGCGAGCAGGCCAAGGTGAGCATCCGCAACGCCCGCCGCGACGCCAACAAACACCTGGACCAGCTTGCCAAGGACAAGGCCGCTGGCATCAGCGAGGACGATATCGAGTCGTCCAAGGAGGAGGTCCAGGAGCTGACCAAGAAGTACGAGGCCCAGGTCGACGAGCTGGTCAGCAAGAAAACCAAGGAAATCGAGGAAGTCTAGGCCGTCGGGCTGGATAGGCATCGGGGTGGTACGCCTGTGGATCGATGGGGGTATGCACGCCGGCAGCGGGCGCTTTACAATCAGCCGACCATGACCCGATCCGCCGCCAGCCTTGCCCGCGAGTTGAACATCGACGCCGTCATCGACGGCCGCGCCCGGCTCACGCCCCAGCAGGCGTTGCGTCTTTACAAGGAGGCTCCG
>DASVCG010000275.1:0-3802 GCA_036381755.1 Phycisphaeraceae bacterium
TCCGAGCTATGCGCCGCGGGCGGAACTGGCGGGCGGGCTGGCGCTTATGGAGCTTCTGGGCTGGACGGCCCAGGACCGTCAGCGGGTCTTTCAAGGCTCAGCGCTCAAGCGGATCAAGCTGGACATGCTCAAGCGCAACGCCCTGATCGCCGCGGGGAATCATTTAGCACAGTTGGCACAGCCGGCGCAGCAGACGGCTGAGCCGCTGTTGCGCAGGATCCAGGCCATCGCCCGCGATCCGGATGAGCCGGAATTGGTGCGCCTCACCGCCAGGCAGGTGCTGGACCGGCTGACAGCGGAAAAGGCAAAGGCCGCGGGGGTTTAGGTTCGGGGGTTTAGGTTAGGGGAAAGGCAGCATCAGGCCGTCGGCCTCCGGCCAGGTGGTTTCGCGGTAAGGCTGATGGGCCTGATAGGCCGCGAGCTGCTGCTGAAGGTAGTTCAGGTGGTCCTGGGGCTTGTTTGCTGCGCGGGCCAGCTCGATGGCGCGCTCTTGGGCGGCGACGGCCTGGTCGAACTGGCCCAGCTCCGCGTAAACCGCGGCCTGCGCCTGGGCCAGCGGCTCCTGCGCGGAAGCCTGCTCCTGGAACGGCTCCAGCACGTGCAAGGCCCGCTGGCCGTCGCGGACCCACGCGGTGGGGTGGGTGGAGAGAACCAGGGCCAATTGCGCCGCCATCTGGGCCCAATCGGGCGCTCGCTGAAGCGCCTGCTCGTACGCCCGCATCGCGCCGACGGGATCGCCCACGCGGATCATCGCCTCGCCCAGCATGGGGTACACCGGCAGGTAGGCCGGGTCGATCTGCCCGGCCTGGAGCAGCACCTCGCGGGCCTCCATCGGCTTGCCCATCTGAAGATAAGCGCTGCCCAGGCCCGCCAGCAGCCCCGCGCTTCGCAGGCCGTTGTGCATCGCCTGCTGGTAAGCCTCGACCGCCTCGGCGAACCGCCCGGTGTTCAAGAGCAGCGTGCCCAGGCTCTGATGGGCGCTGGCCAGGGTCGGGTCCAGCGACAATGCCTGACGCAGCAGCCGCTCAGCCTCCTTCAAATCCCCCTGCTGCACATGCACCAGGGCCAAATTGTTGTAAGCCTTGGCATATTGGGGGTTTGCCTCGATGGCGCGGGTCAGTTCCCGCTGGGCGTCATCCAGGCGGTTCTGCTGGAGGTACGCCCGGCCCAGGTTGTAGCGGATCTCAGCGTCGTCGGGCTTGACCTTCGTCGCCTGGTGGTAATGGGCCAGGGCCTTGTCGGGGTCGCCCATGGCGTCGAGCCAGATGTTGCCCAGGTTGTTGTGCGCATCCGCCACCTTGGAGGCGTTGGGCGGGAGCATATCCAGCTCCTGCTCGTACAGAGCCATGGCGTCCTCGACGTAGCCTTCCTTTTCGAGGGAGGAAGCCAGGTTGTGCACGCCGCGCACGTTCTGCGGGGCACGGTCGTAGACGGTGCGCCAGAGGGTGACCGCGGTGCGGTACTCGGTGTTGCGCAGGACCGTCAGCACCCCCAGCGCCGCGGCCAGCGTCAGCACGACCGCCCCGGCAGCCGCTTCACGCCCCGGTGAGGGCAGCCGTCTGCGCAGCGCATCGCCCGCCAGCACCGCCAGCGTCGTCAGCGCCGCCAGCGGCAGGTACATGCGGTGCTCGAAGGCCAGGTCCGCGATAGGCATGATGCTGGACGTGGGCGCGAGGATGAGGAAGAACGCTGCGCCCAGGAAGCCCCAGGCCCGCTTGCGCCACAGCCCCCAGGCGGTCAGAGCCGCCAGCGTCCCGATGAAAAGCCCCTGCGGCAGCACCAGGGTCATGAACCGCTGGGCGTTGACCTCCTCCGGCCAGCTCGCGTGCACCGCGGGCATCCAGCCGTAGTCGAACACCAAGGGATGCGGCCAGACGCTCAGCTTCAGGTAGTGCGTAATGACGCCGAATTGCGAAAGCAGGTATTCATGCCACGCCAGGGCCGGCAGGCCGAAGCCGGCGGATGAATCCTCCTGAAACACCGCGTGGCGGATGAGCCAGACCAGGGGCAGCCAAGTGGCGATCAGCCCCGCGTAAAGCCACGCCCGCTTTTTGAGCCGCTGACGCCAGGGCAGGTCGAGGAAGGTGTAGTCGTAAAGCATCACCGCCAGCGGCGCCGAGGCGATGACCTCCTTGGACCCCACGCCCAGGAGGCACGCGCCCACCGCTGCGGCGCTCCAGGCTGCTGACCGGTTGGGCGAGTCCAGCGCCCGGATGGCGCAGTAGAGCGTCAGCAGGAAAAACAGCCCCATCATCGACTCGCCCCGCTGGATGACGTACGTCACCGCCTGCGTATTGAGCGGGTGCACCAGCCACAAAAGCGCCGCAGTGCCGGCCAGCCAGGGCGAGGCCCGCTCGAAGCGCAGGCGGTAGCGCGGCAGGAGCAGCGTTCGCCTTACCACCCCGTAAAGCGTCACACCCGCCAGGATGTGCACGAGCATGTTGACCAGGTGGTAGCCCGCGGGAGACAGGCCGTCGAGGGCGTAATTGACCGCCAGGGTGAGGTTGACCAGCGGCCGATTGGATGATTCGACGATGGCGCGGAGGTTGGTCCAGTCGCGGATCTGGCGGTTCAGGACGATGCCCGGCTCATCGTCGAACACGAACTCGTTGGGCAGCGTGTTGACGTAGCACAGCACGCCCGCCAGCACCAGCAGCCATGGCAAGAGCCTGGGCCAGTCGCGGCCGTTCGGAGGGGGCTGAGCCAGGCGGGCGTCGGTCGTCACCACGTCAGATCAGCATCCGTCTGCCTATGCAAGGTCGTCGCGTTTTCCATCATGGGTATCGCCCAGGCGGCTTGCGAGCCGATGGACCGCCACCGCCAGCTCGCCCACCGTCCAAACCGTCGCAGCGCCAAGGAGGCCCATCAGCAGCAGCAAAAGCTTCTGTGCAAACGACCGGCCTTCCAACGATAGCCGCACCGCGCCGCTGACGGCCAGGATCGCTCCCATCCGAAGCACCCACCCTAATACGAGCAGCAGGCCGTCCGAGGTCGGCGGCGCTGCCCGATCAGCCCGCTGAGGCGTTCGGGCCGGCGACGATCCGCGCATGCCGCCCGGCCGATGCCCCGCTGATCCCGCACGCGGACCCGAATCGCTGGCTCGGGCCGGCGCGCTGACGCGGCCACCCAAGGGGATCGGCTCAGGCGGCGCCGCGGCTGAGGCCACCGGTACAGCCTCCGCTGATGTCGCAACTTCAGCAGATAAAGAGCCTTGCGTCAACTGCGGAGAGTCTGAGGAATCCGGAGAATCCACAGAATCCGCGGAAGCGGCCTCCGCGGCGAAGAGGCCACTTTGCGCCGCCTGGGCGGACGCAGGCGCCTCCGCAGCCGTTTGTATCGGCTGGGGCTCTTCGCGCCGCTCCTCCTCGTCGTGCAGCTCCTCTGACACGTCCGGCACGGGGGGAGCTTCCGGGAGATCTTTCAGCGGATCTTCTTCCGGGAGATCTTCTTCCGGGGAATCCACTTCCGGGGGATTCACCGCCATCACGGCAGCGGAGGGCGAAGACTCATCAGCCGCTGCTGCTTCTTCCGGCTGGGACGGAGACTCATCAGCCGTTGCCGCCTCCGGCTGGGGCGGGCGGGCGGCCTCCTCAGCATCGCTATCGCTATCCGAATCTGAAGCAGCGCTATCTGAATCTGAAGCCGAATCTGATGCGGGGGCAGGCGAGGCGGTCGGCTCCTGCGGATGGTCCTGCGGCGAGGTCGCAGCGAGCCCTGACTCTTGGGCCGCTTCATCCGCAGCGGCGGACGCTTGGGTCGTTTGCGGCGCTTGGGCTTCTTGAGCCGCTTGCGCCACAGCAGT
>DASVCG010000276.1:0-9049 GCA_036381755.1 Phycisphaeraceae bacterium
AAACAGCCCCGCGGGGCTAGCGCCCCAGGAGCCCGTGCGTGAATTTCCTCGAACTTCACAGCGGGGCTTAACGGCGCCCCGCCCGATGTCTTGCCTCTCCTGTGCCGCCGGCTCGCTCCCTGCGCCCCTGCTGAGCAGAGATCGCCGAAGCGCCGGCGGTCGGGCCTAGTCCAACTGGGCCGCCACGGCCCGGGCCTTCTCCTGCCCGGCCTCGACCAGGCGGGCCTTGAGCCGCTTGAGCTGCGTGGCCACGCTGGCGTCGATGAGCCGGTCGCCGATGCGGATCTTGATCCCGCCGATGAGGTCCGGATCGGTGTACGGGTGCAGCACGACCTGCTTGCCCAGCGTCTGGCTCAGGGCCTGCGTCAGCCGCTGAAGCTGCGCCGGCTCCATGGGCTGGGCGACGTAAGCGTCCACCTCCACGACGCCGCGGTGCTGAGCCACCAGGTCGCTAAAGGCCTGGAGGATCCGCTGAAGCGACGGCAGGCGGTCCTTGTGGTTGATCACCTGGAGGAAGCGGTAGAGCAGGTCGCTGACGCGGCCCTGGAACAGCCGCTGGATCACCCCTGCCCGCTCCGACGCCGGCAGCGCCCGCGTCGAGAGCAGCCGCCACAGGTCCGGCTGGGCGCTAAGCAGCTCCGCCAACTGCTCCACCTCGGCGGTCACTTCATCGAGCCGGTTGGCCTGCTGGGCGGTCTCGAACAGCGCCTGAGCGTAGGCCACATCCACCGAGCCGGTGACCAGCGTGCCGTTGTTCGTCATGGCGGGGTCTCCTGAGGCGGGTGGGCTGGAGGCTCAGTTCTGCTCGGCCTGTGCTGAGCGGGCCAGCTCGCTGATCGACTGCTCGACCAGGGCCTGCTGGTCCTGCGGGCGCAGCTCGCGCTGGAGGATGCGCCCAGCCACTTGCGTCGCCAGCGTGGCGGCCTGGGCGTACAGCTCGGCGATGGCCTGCTCCTTGGCGTTGCGGATCTGGGCCTGCGCCCGCTGGTGCGCCTGGGCGATCTCCCGCTGGGCCTGGTCGCGCAGGTCCGCAGCCACCTTCTGGGCGTCGGCACGGCTTTGCTCAACGATCTGCTGAGCTTCCTTGCGCGCCTGGGCCAACTGCTCCTTGTACTGCTCCAGCGTGGCCTGGGCCTGGGCCGCGGCGTGCTGGGCCTGCTCCAGGTCGCTGCGGATCTTGTTCTCCCGGTCCTGGAGACCCTTGAGGATCACCGGCCAGACGAACTTGCCCAATATTCCCAGGACGATCAGGAAGATCAGCAGGTTCCAGACCGCCACGCCCGGGTCCAGCGAGAGCAAGGGCGGCTGATGATGCTCCGCCGCGGCCTCATCATGGACCTCGCCCGCAGGCGTAGCGGCGTGCGGAGCCTCTTCCGCCCAGGCCGGGGCTGCGCACGCCAGGCCCAGGGTCAATAGTAGCATCGCCAGGCAGGTGCGGATGATGCTCATGACAATCACCTTTGGTGTCCCCAGCCCAGCGGCTGGCGCAGCGACGGGGCCCGAGCACCGGCTGCGCCAACCGCTGAAGCGGGGCGCTGCTTCAAGGCGGGATCAGCCTGCGGCGCGGACGAAGGCCAGGATCAGCCCGATCACCGTCACGCCTTCGACGAGGGCCGCGGCGATGAGCATGTTGGTGCCGATGCGGCCGCCGGCTTCAGGCTGGCGGGCGATGGCCTCCACCGCCGAGCCGCCGATGCGGCCGATGCCCAGGCCGGCGCCGATGATGATCAGGCCCATGCCGATGCCCATGCCCATGGTGCCCAGGCCCAGGTTGGTGACCTCCTGCGCCAACGTCAGCAGAGACTGAAGCATGTCGAATCGCTCCTTTTTGAAATAAAAACCCGTTGCCTATGCTGTGAGGAACCCCTCATCATCGCCGGTCACAATCCCGGCGAGGTTGCGATCTTGGCCTGAGCCAGCCCGTGCTCCTGGTGGGCGTGCGCCGCCTCTTCGTGCTCGTGGTGCTCGTCATGGTGCACCGCGCCGGAGGCGATGAACAGCACCGTCAGGAAGGTGAAGATGAACGCCTGGAGCAGTGCGATGAACAGCTCCAGCAGCATCAGCGCCGTGCCGCCCAGCAGCACCGCCACGCCCACGCCGTAGCCCAGCACCGCCGAGAAGCTGGCCGCGGTGAAAATCAGCAGCACGAACGCGGCGATCACCAGGTGGCCGGCCATCATCGTGCCGAACAAACGCATGGCCAGCACGACGCACTTGATCAAGAGCCCCATGATCTCCAGGGGCACCAGCAGCGGCGCCATGTAGAGCGGGCCGGGGTTGAAGTGGGCGAAGAAGTGCCTGCCGCCCTCCCGGACGCCGATGAACACGATCGCCACCAGCGAGCACAGCGCCAGCATGGCGTTGAGCGCCAGGTTGCTGGTAGCCGTGCCGCCCCAGTGCTCCAGGCTCGGGTTGCCGGTGATCAGCCTCAGGATCGGGCCGATCGGCACCAGGCCCAGCAGGTTCGCGAAGAGGATGAAGAAGAACACCGTCCAGATGTAGCCGATGTATTTGTCCGCCAGCGGGCCCAGGTTGGGCTTGGCGACCTCCTCGCGGACGAAGACCGCGATGGTCTCGAACATCTGCGCCACCCGCCCCCGGGTCTGGTAGGCCTCCAGGCCCTGCCCCTGGGTGCGGACGCGCTTGGCCACGTACATGAACACCAGCACCAGCAGCACCGCGGACACCGCGGTCATCATCAGATGGTTAGTAATGTAGAACTCGTAGTAGCCGTCGTGGATGTTCAGGAAAGGGCTGGAGAAACTCTCATCAGCCACGTGGAGGCGCAGCAACGGCTGCTGATGCAGCGGGTGCGGCAGGACGTGGTCGAGCGGGTCCGCGGCGCCGAGCGTGATCGGCAGGTTCAGCACGAAACGGCCTCCAGCGAAGGGGCGGAGCCCGGTGCAGCAGCGTCCGATGCTCCTTGAAGGCACCGGACCACCAGGACTACTTCCGCCACCAGCAGCAGTAGATACCAGCCCAGCGTCCAGCCGGCCAGGGCCGTCTGGCTCAATCCCAGCCCCAGCACCAGGGCCGCGGCGCCGGCCAGGCTCAGCACCATGCGGGCGAGCATGCCCGCCAGGGCGCCCTGAACGATGCCCTCGCCGCCTCTGCGGGCCAGCGTGCCCGTGAGCATCAGCGACGCCAGCGCCGCCCCGCCGCACACCCCCGCGGCCCCCATCGCCTCAGGCCACTGGCCCGTCCACCCGCCCAGCACCAGGGCTGCGCCCGTCGCCGCGGCAGCGGCCAGCCAAAGCCCCGCCAGCACGATGAGCGGGCGAGTCAGGCAGAAGCGGTGGCGAGGCATCGGGGCGGTCATACACAGCCGGGGATCAGTATCAGTGGGGTTGAGCTAGCGGTTGGCTTCGCGGGCCATCCTGATCAGGTTGTACAGGCCGCCAGCTAGGCCCACCATGGAGCCGATCACGAGGCCCCAGGGGTCGGTTCCAGCCCATCGATCGAACAGGTAGCCCAACCCTGCAAGGACCAGGATGGCGCCGGCGAATTCGACGCCAGCACCTAAAAGCCGCCACGGGCCGGACTTGTTCGGCTCGGTCATCGGCTCACCGGCTCCAGAGCCGCCCCAAACGGCGGGCGTCTGCCGGGAAAACGCGTCCGGGTTTGACCGATTCACGCCCGATCAACCCCCTACGCTTTTGGCCGGGGCAGATACCATAGAAAGGCGTTTCATCAGTGTCAACATCGCCTATCCGTGGCACCCCGACCGTTCGCAAGCCCGTTGCTGCGCTATGGGCTTGCCCGTTTTTTCCGCTCAGGCTCCTCGGCGTCAGGCCGTGCACGGGAGCCGGTTGACACTTTGCTGATCACTCCAGCGCCGCGGCCCCGCCGATGATCTCGGTCAGCTCCGTGGTGATCGCCGCCTGGCGAGCCCGGTTGAACCGGCGCTGGAGGTTCTTGCGCATCTTGCCCGCTGCGTCCGTGGCGGACTTCATCGCCACCATCCGCGCCAATTGCTCGGACACCACCGCCTCGTTGAAGCACTGGAACAGGGCCGTCTTGACGGTGATGGGCAGCAGCTCGTTCAAAAGCTGCTGGGCGTCGGGGGTGAACTCATAAAGCGGCGTCGCCTGGGCGTCCGCAGCGGCATGGCCCTCCTGCGCGGGGTTGCGCAGGGGCAGAAGCTGCATCACCTGCGGCGTCTGCTTGGACATGGAGTGGAACGCCATGGACGCCACGTGGACCGAGTCGTACCGGCCGGCGGTGAACTCGTCCATGTACCGCCGGGCCAGCTCCTCCACCTGGGCGTAGGCGGGCTTTTCGCCGAACTGGCTGTGGAACGTACTGATTTCCACGCGATTGAAGCGGAAATAGTTGACGGCCTTTTTGCCCACCGCCTCCACCTGGACGTTGGCCGTGCCGCCATGCTCGCGGATGAATTCCATCGCGGTGCGCAGGACGTTGGCGTTGTAGGCCCCCGCCAGGCCGCGGTTGGAGGTGATCACCAGCAGCAGCCGACGACCCGCGGGCGGCTCGGGCCAGGCGAGCAAGGGGTGCTGCACCTGTCCCTGTGCCGCCAGCCCCGCGGCCAGCTCGCGCACGATCTGGGCGATCTGGCGCGTGTAGGCCTGAGCGGAGGTGGCGCGCTTCTGCATCGCCTGGAACCGTGCCGTGGCGATCATCTGCATCGTCTTGGTGATGCGCTGGATGTTGCCCACCGCCTTGATGCGGCCCTTAATTTCGCGTGTTTTACCGGCCATGATGGGCGTATCATAGCGTCCCCTACGGCCTGGGCAACGCGGCTGGGCAAACCCGCAACCTGCGGTTTACAAAACCGCTGCTCTGCCACGTCCAGGAGGGTACCCCCCGCGGTCCGCTCCGAGTGCCCGCGGCCTGGGCGACGGTTCTGGCGGCCCCGACGGCTCCGCCCCAGCCCGGCGGGACAATTCCGCGCTTTTGCACCCGGGCCGGGGGGAAGGGAAAGTAAGGGGGCGATATCCGCTGCCGTGGGAGGCCGCCTGTGATGGAGTCGAACTCACCTCAACCATCCCGCGCCCGGCTGGGGCCCGTGGGCCTGTTCACCGGCGCGTACCTCTTGGCGGCTGCCGTCGCCGCGGGCGTCAGCGGAAACCTCGAATTCGTCTTTTACCTGGTCGTGATGCTGCTGCTGGTCGCGGGCGTGCTGGTGCTCCATCAGCGGGTGGGCCTCACCAGCGGCGCGTTGTGGGCCTTGTCGATCTGGGGCGCGATGCACATGGCCGGCGGGCTGGTGCCCGTGCCCGAAAGCTGGCCCATCGACGGCGAGATCCGCGTCCTCTATTCCTGGTGGATCCTGCCGCGCTCCACGGGCGGGGGATGGCTCAAGTATGACCACGTCACCCACGCCTACGGCTTCGGCGTGGCGACCTGGGTCTGCTGGCAGGCTTTACGCGGGGTGGTCGGACCGCTTCGGCCCACCTTCGGCCTCATGATCCTGGCCGCCCTGGCGGGCCTGGGCCTGGGGGCGCTGAACGAGGTCGTCGAGTTCATCGCCACGCTGATCGCCCACACCAACGTCGGCGGATACGTCAACACCGGCCTGGACCTGATCGCCAACACCGTCGGCGCAGCCATCGCCGCGACGATCATCTATCTTCATGGCCGCTGCGGGGTCCAAGCGTCGCCCAGCGGCGCGTCCGCAAACGTTCACCGTGAATCCTCATCCTTCACAGGAAAAGCCGCACCATGAAACGCACCAGTTGCTCCAAGGCCAAGGCTGTCGAGATGTTCCCCGGCGTCATCCGCAAAACGCTGGCGTACAACCAGGACACCATGCTGTGCCACTTCCTGCTCAAGCCCGGCGCGACGATCCCCCTGCACCACCACAAGCCCACGCAGATCGGCTACGTCGTCCGCGGCCGAGCCGAGTTCCTGGCGGCCAACGACGCTGACTCGTTCATCGTCCAGGCCGGCGACGCCTACGTCTTCGACCCCGACGTGCACCACGGCGCCCACGCCCTGGAGGAAACCGAACTGGTCGAGGTCTTCCACCCCTCGCGCAGCGAGTACCAGGACTTTTAACCAGCCCCTTCCCCGCTGCGCCAAAGCCGCCCTCCGGCCCCCCGGACCCCGGAAGGTACGTCGAGCATGGCGCCCCGCCCGCGCCGTCAGGTAGTGGCATCACCTGCACCGCCAAGCGTCCGCCCGACAGCGATAACCCGTCGCTGCTGAGGCGGGGTATGATCTTTGATCATGATTGCCAAGATTGAAGGCTTGCTGGAGGCGGTCGTTGATGACCGGGCCATCGTCAAAATGCCCGGCGGGCTGACGCTGGAGGTGCTGCTGGCGGTGTTCACCGCGGCGCGGCTCCACGGCTCAATCGGCCAGCCCGTCACGCTGCACACGCTGCTGTTCCTGGAACAGCAGTCGCAGGGCTTGCTGATTCTGCCGCGACTGGCGGGCTTTTTGACGCCGGAGGACCGCGCTTTTTATCAACTATTCGTCACCGCCAAGGGCATCGGGTATCGCCGGGCGCTGCGCGCGATGGCCCTGCCGACGGCCCAACTGGCTTCCGCCATCGCCGACCGCGACCTGGCGCTATTGCAGAGCCTACCCGAGATCGGCAGGCGGACCGCGGAGACGATCGTCGTGGCCCTCAAGGACAAGGTGGACCGCTTCGTCAGCGCAGCACACTACCCGCCGGGCGCTGGCGCTCCAGCCGACGCGGGCGCAGCGGGCAACTCCCGCGGCAGCCTCGCCCGCGAAGCGCTGGAGGTGCTCCTCCAGTTGGGCGAAAACCGCGCCCAGGCGGTGCAGTGGATCGACGAGGCGCTGGCTCAATCCGATCCGCCACGCGATGTCCAGACGCTCATCGCTGAGGTCTACCGCATCAAGGCCGGCGTGTCGTGAGGGAATAGAGAGTAGAGGGCAGACGGCAGGCGGTAGGAAAAGACAAATCACATAGCCCGCTACCAGCGGGGGCACGGGTGAAAATGCATCTAACAGCCCGCCCCAACGGGGGCGCTGCCCCGCTCATCCCGCCGCGGCGTAGGTCCGCTGCTCCACGTGCTGGGGCTGAAGCAGTTCATTGGCCCGCACCGGCTGCGTGAGCCTTTTGCCGATGAGCCGGGGCAGTTGCGTCGGCGGCAGGCCCGTGCCGGGGCGCTTGACCGTCAGGTCCTCACGCTGAATCACGTGACCAGCGGGCAGGTCACGCGTCGCGCAAAGGCTCTGACGCGAGACACGCCGCACGTCCATCTCCACCGGGAGCACCGCCTTGGCCCGCGGCCCCATCATCGCTGTCGCCTGCCTCACCATCTGCACGTAGCGCGCGAAACCGGCCGGGTCCAGGCTCGCAGCGTGGTCCGGCCCGGCAGCAGCGCGGTCATAGGTGAAGTGCTTCTCCAGCACCACCGCGCCCGCTGCCACCGCCAGCGCCCCGCTGATCAGCTCCGGCGTGTGATCGGAATAACCCACCGGCAGGCCGAACCGCTCGCCCAGCATCCCGATCGCGCCCATCGCCGCGTCCTCCGCGGGCGTCGGATAGCTCGAGACGCATTGCAGCAGGCAGCCCCCTGCCCGGTGACGACGCAGCAGAGCTGCCACCGGTTCCAGCTCATCCAGCTCGCAGGTGCCCGTGGACACCAGCATCGGCAGGCCAAGCTCCGCTGCGGCTTCGTACAGCAGCGGATTCACCGCGTCGGGCGAAGCGATCTTCACCGCGTCCAGCTCCAGCCCGCGCAGCTCTTGCACATCAGCGGGGCTGAACGGCGTCACGACGCACCGCAAGCCCGCTGCCCTGGCCGCCTGGCACACCCGCTCGATCTGCTCCAGCGTCAGTTGCAGTCCTGCCAGCAGATCGTGCATGTCGTGAGCCTGGCCCTGCTGATAGATCGCCAGCATCGCCTGGCGCGACAGCAGCCGATCGGGATGAAAATATTGCAGCTTGATCGCGTCGGCGCCGCTGGCCCGCGCCGCTTCCACCAGCGCCAGCGCCCGCTCGACGCTGCCATCATGATTCACCCCCAGTTCCGCCACCACCAGCACCCGCGGGGGAGCCTCCGGCGTCGCAGCGGCGAACAGCCCTGCCAAGCGATCATTCATCATGTGTATCCCTCCCTGGCTTGGACTTGCTTGAGTCACCCTACCCCCGCGCTCCTGACAGCCAGCACTGCCCCTCCCCAGCAGGCAGACCGCCCGCTCTCCCATCAGAACCCTTGCACCGACAGAGCATCCGCTGTTTCAAAGCCGATATCGGCCGTTCCGACGCCAAAGCCGCAAAATTGCGGGAAACACAGCCCGAACGAATCCGCTGGACGGCCGACGTTGCTTGAGGGCGCAGCGATCGGGCAAAGCGGTTGACGCCGATTCGCGTCCGGCGTTATAAACGGGCACAACTTTCGTCGGCATCGCCTGCACTTGAGCCCGGCCGCTGCGATGCGCCTGAGCCTGAGCCCGGCTCTTGTTTTTGCTGCCACAGCGTCGCATCGGACTGCCTCTGCCGGGCCGCCTCCTGGACGTTTTGCCCGCCAGGTCGAGCGGCTGCCAGGACAACCTCTCAACCCCCCTCGGGAGATGTGATGCACCAAGACCCACCCGCCCATGAATTGAAGAAGAGCCTGGGCCTGGTTTCGCTGACGATCTACGGCGTGGGCAACATGCTCGGCGCGGGGATCTACGGCCTGATCGGCAAGGCGGCCGGCGAGATGGGCAACGCGGTGTGGATGGCCTTCGTGACGAGCCTGGTGGCCGCGGGGCTCACGGGCTTGTCCTACGCGTCGCTGGGCTCGCGCTACCCCCGCGCCGCGGGCGCCGCCTACGTAACCCACCGGGCATTCACCTGGCCGATGCTGGCGTACGTTGTGGGTCTGGCGGTGATGGCCTCGGGGCTCACCTCCATGGCCACGACGGCACAGGTATTCGCCGGCTATTTTCTTGAGCTGGCGCAATGGGCCGACCACACCGGCGTGCGCGTGGCGATCATCACGACCCTGATCGTGGTGCTGGCCGGGGTGAACTTCTGGGGCCTGCGCGAGTCGGCCTGGCTCAACGCGGTGTGCACCATCATCGAGGCCAGCGGGCTGCTGCTGATCATTGCTGTGGGCCTGCGGTT
>DASVCG010000277.1:0-2159 GCA_036381755.1 Phycisphaeraceae bacterium
GACCGCACCAGCGGGCCCGACTCGACGTGGCGGAACCCCATCGCCTCGCCCACGCGCTTGTACTCCGCGAACTGCTGGGGCGTCACCCAGCGGCTGATGGGCAGGTGCTGCGGGGTGGGCTGAAGGTATTGGCCGACGGTGAGGATGTCGGTGCCGGCCCCTTCCAGCACGTCGCGCATCAGCTCGTAGATTTCCTCGTCGGTCTCGCCGATGCCCACCATGATGCCGGTCTTGGTGGTCAGCCCGGCCTGCTTGGCGCGGCGGAGCAGCTCGATGGAGCGGCGATACTTGGCCTGCGGGCGGACCACGCTGTAGAGCCGCTGGACCGTCTCCATGTTGTGATTGAGGATTTCGGGCCGCTCGTCGATCACGAGCTGAAGGGCCTGCCAGTCGCCGGCGAAGTCGGGGATGAGCACCTCGACGCTGGTGCCGGGGGATTGCCGGCGGACCTCGCGGATGGTCTGGGCCCAGACCGCAGCGCCGCCGTCGGGTAATTCATCGCGGTTGACGCTGGTGATGACCAGGTGCCTAAGCCGCATCAGCGCCGCGGCTTGGCCGACGCGGCGGGGCTCGTCCAGGTCCAGGATAGGCGGTCTGCCGGTCTTGATGTGGCAAAACCCGCACGACCGCGTGCACACGTCGCCCAGGATCATCAGCGTGGCGGTCCCGCGGCCCCAGCACTCGCCCATGTTGGGGCACTTGGCCGACTCGCAGACGGTGTGCAGGCTGTGCTCGTCGATGATCGACCGCAGCCGCTGATAGCCCGGGCCGCCCGGCAGTCTGGCGCGGAGCCAGTCGGGCTTCCTGCGCTTGACGAACTGCGCCGTGCCGTTGCTGAGGATCCGGTCGCTAAGGCTGATGCGGACCACGCTCAAAGTGTATCGGCTGGGGCGGGGGGATCAATTCAGGCGGCGGTGACGCCAGGCCTCCCCCCTGCTGCGGCGGCACGGTCAGGCGGCTGCCCCGGAGGCGTCAAAGCGTCTGGACGGTGATGTTTGTGTTGGTGTAGATGCACAGCTCGCCGGCGATTTGCATGGCGTGCTGGCAGATCTCCTGCGGGCTTTGCTCGGTATGCGCCAGCAGGGCTCGGGCCGCGGCGACCGCCAGCGGACCGCCTGAGCCGATGCCCAGCACGCCGTCGGAAGGCTCGATCACGTCCCCCGTGCCCGACACCAGGAGGCTCACGCTGCGGTCAGCCACGATGAGCAGGCTTTCGAGCCGGCGCAGGATGCGGTCGGTGCGCCACTGCTTGGCCAGGTCGACCGCGGCCTTTTTGATGTTGGCGGGTGAGTTTTTCAGGTGCTCCTCGAACCGCTCCATGAGGGCGAAGGCGTCGGCCGCGGCGCCGGCGAAGCCCACCAGCACGCCGGCTTTGCCTGCGCCCAGGTCCGGGAGCTTGCGGACTTTAACAGCGTCGGCCTTGGCGACGGTGGTCTGCATCGTCACCTGGCCGTCGCCGGCGATGGCCACCGCCTGGCCGCGTCGAACGCACAAAACCGTCGTGGCGTGGATGATGGGCGAAGGCATGATCGGGACATTGTAGTGAAATGACGCTGCTGGGGGCGGCGGGGGCGTTGGGCGTATCGCGGCTGACGGCGGGTGACGCCCCAAAAGAAGGGCTAGCGGGTATAACCAGGCGATGGAGCAGAATGAGCACGGCCATATCGCGGTGATGCCGGCGCAAGTGCTGGCGATGCTGTCACCTAAGCCGGGTGAGGCGGTGCTGGACTGCACCATCGGGCGGGGCGGGCACGCAGCGGAATTGATCCCGCTTTTGGGCCCCGGCGGACGGTACGTGGGGCTGGATCTGGAC
The DNA here is from genome assembly GCA_036381755.1 of Phycisphaeraceae bacterium. Classification (GTDB taxonomy): domain Bacteria; phylum Planctomycetota; class Phycisphaerae; order Phycisphaerales; family Phycisphaeraceae; genus DASVCG01. The sequence continues at coordinate 1,814 of DASVCG010000277.1, forward strand.
GAGGACAACGTGGCCTACGCCCGCCAGCGGCTGACGCCTCTGGCCCAGGTGGCGGGCGTGGAGCTTTCCGTCGAGCACGCCAACTTCCAGGACGCCCGCGCGGTGCTGGATGGTCTGGGCGTGGGGCGCGTCGAGGGCCTGGTGGCGGACCTGGGCTTCGCCTCCACGCAGGTGGAGGACCCGGCACGCGGCTTGAGCTTCACCCAAAGCGGCCCCTTGGACATGCGGCTGAACCCTCAGCAGGCCCTGACCGCGGCGGAACTGGTCAACACGCTGCCCGAGCGGGAGCTGGCGGACCTGATCTACCAATACGGCCAGGAGCCGCTGAGCCGGCGAATTGCGCGAA
>DASVCG010000278.1:0-3365 GCA_036381755.1 Phycisphaeraceae bacterium
TGCGACAGCTCATACCCGAGCCGATCCTCGATCGACTCCGGGTCGCGCTGGCGGATCGCGGGGAGGTCGGGCTTGAAGCCCGTCGTCTCCACGTTCGCCAGGTTGTTGGCAAAGACGTCCTGCCGATACAGATTCGTCAGGACGCCCGAAGCGGAAACATACAGCCCGTAGTTCACCGGTCCACCTCCTTGCGGACCGCCCCGTCCGCGGACGAGGGGGCTAGGGGCTCGAGGCCCAATCCGTTGGACCCTTCTTCGCCCGTGTGATTGAGCAGATCATCCGGGTCAACCGGGCCAGCCGACTCCATCTCTGCCTGATGCAGCGACGCAGCCAGCTTCGCCAGCCGCACCAATGCTGCGCCCAGCGAAGCGTCGCCGCTGCTGCTGATCAACGAAAGCCAGCTATCGGTTTGCGCCGGTTGCACCACTGCGGATATCTCCTGGAGACTCTTGCCTGCCAGGAGCCACTTACGCAACCGCGGTGCCAGCCCCCCACGCCCCCGCGCAGCCCGGCCACGCCAGACCGCACAACAGCGGTTTTGCCAGGGATTTGCCGCAGATACGCCCCATGCAGCCGCTGACGCATTCACCCGCCAGATGACGCCCTCGCCTGCGCGTGATGCGCAAGGCTTGCCCACCAGGCGCAGACTCTGCGCAGCAGGCCCCGATCCACCATCCAAGCACGAAGCGGAGAGAGATAGAGGGCCGCCCCCGGAAGGGGCAGACGGCAGACGGCAGGCGCAGAAAACCACAGAGGCACAGAGAAGACAGGGAAGATTAAAGGTTGGGGATTAGGGATCAGGGGTTAGAGATCAGAGATCGGGAGTTAGAGATTTTAGAGATTGAGGTTCCTAATTGAGATTCCTAATAGCCCGCCCCCAACGGGCGCGCGGCTGAAGCTGCATCAAAAGGCAGAAGGTAGGAAAAAAGACGAACCCACCAAGACGCCGGGCGCACTGCTCACACACGTGCTTACAGGAAGATCATGACCAGGATGTAGTAAAAGATGATCGCCAGCCCCGCGCCAGCAGGAATGGTGATGAGCCAGGAGGCGATGATGTCGCGGAGCGTGTTGAGGTTGAGTGCCCCGATGCCCCGCGCCAGGCCCACCCCCAGCACCGCCCCCACCAGCGTGTGCGTTGTGGAGATGGGCAGCCCCAGCTTCGAGGCCACGACGATGGTGGTGGCGGCGCCGAACTCAGCGGCAAAGCCGCGAGAGGGCGTCAGCTCGGTGATCCGCTTGCCGATCGTCTGGATGACACGCCAGCCCCAGGTGGCCAGGCCCACGACGATGCCCACCCCGCCCAGCGCCAGGATCCCCGCTGACGCCTGGGCCTTGGCGTAGATCTCGCCGGTCTGAAGGGTCTGGATGACCGCGGAGAGCGGGCCGATGGCGTTGGCCACGTCGTTGGCCCCGTGGGCGAAGGCCACGAAGCAGGCCGAAACGATCTGGAGCAGCACGAAGACGCGCTCCACGTCGCGGTAGGCGTTGGAGCCGCTGACGGGGTCCTGCGCCTGGGCCAGGGCGACTTCGGTGCGCTGCGACAAGCTGCGCATCTCCTGAAGAATGCGGCCGGCCTCGGTGGCGGTCTGGGCGTCCCCAGCCAATTGCACGCGGCGGAGGTGGCGCATGGCCCGCTCGAGGCTGCGCAGGTTGTCGCGGGCGTACTCCGGGCCCAGCTCCGCGGGCGTCGGCTGACGCAGGCGGTTCACCAGCAAGGTGCTCAGGCCCGCCGCCGCCAGCCCCACGCCCGCAGCGATCGCCACAGCATACGTGCCGGGCAGTTGGTCCAGCTTCAGGCTCCCAAGCCCCTTGTAGACCGTCACCAGGCTCATCACGAAAAAGACCAGGAACACCAGCGCGGGTGTGGCCCGCCTCGCCGCCACCGCCGGCAAAGGGGCGTAAAAAATGAACCGCAGCAGCAACTGGAAGATCAGGTACGAGATGGCCGCGGCCAGCAGCGGCGAGATGACCCAGCTCAGGACGATCCCGCTCATGCCGCTCCAGCCCCAGTCCACAGCATCCAGGCCGTAGGCCACCGCCCCCACCCCCACGATCGCCCCGACGATCGAGTGCGTCGTGGATACCGGCCAGCCAAAGTAGGAGGCCAACTGAAGCCACGCCCCCGCAGCCAATAGCGCCGCGAGCATGCCGCACACCAGCCGCATGGGGTCCTCCGCGAAAAGCTGCGGGTCGATGATGCCGCTGCGGATGGTTTCTGTGACGTGCGAGCCCACGAGGAACGCCCCGGCGAACTCCAGGATCGCCGCCAGGATCACCGCCCGCCGCAGCGTCAGCGCGCCTGAGCCCACCGACGTGCCCATCGCGTTGGCCACGTCGTTGGCGCCGATGCTCCAGGCCATGTAGAACCCAAAGAGCAGGCTCAGAAATAAGAGAACGGTATTGGCGTCCATCAGGGACTCCGCCAGGACGGCACGTTGGTTGGTAACTCTGCGCGGGCGGGATGGTCTACTTCAGCGTCAGCGTGGTGCGGATGCGATTGGCCAACCGCTCGCTGAGGTTGCTCAGCTCGCTGACCTGGCGGAGGATGCGCGTCCAGAGGTAAAACTCACCGTGGGTGAGCTGGTCCTCGCAGGCGAACAGGTCCTTGAGCAGTTGGTGCTGCAGCCGGTCCGCCTCGTGCTCCAGTTGCGCCACGCGATGCACCATCTGCACCACCTTCTCCGCCTCAGCCCCCCCGAAAGAAGTCTCCAGCAGCTCGTCCATCTCCTGAACGATCTGGTGCGCCGCCTCGAACGCCTCCAGGTTCTTGGCCAGGAAGCCCCGGAATTTCTCCTCGAACCCCGTTGGCGAGGCGATCCGCTTGAGCGTCAGCAGCACGCCCAGGTTCTCAGCCTTGTCAGCGATGCTGTCCTGCACCGCCACGATCTCCAGCAGCTTCGCCCGGTCCACCGCCAGGAACAGCCCCTTGGGCAACTGGTTCTGGATGTCGTGCTTGACCTCGTCCGCAGCGTGCTCCAGCGCCGAGATCTCCTCTGCCAGCGCCTCGACACGCTGCGTGTCGCCACGCAAAAAGGCGTCGATGATCGGGCTGATCTTGCCCACGCAGGCGGCCACCTTCTCCATGTGCAGTTGCAGGGGAATAAACGGCGACCGCCCAAAGAGCTTGGCGATGCTTCGCATATACGGCTCCTTCTGCCGGACCCAGCCCACCAGCCCAACACGCACCGGCCCCCCGTCGCGGCTTTCCCTCTCCCCTCTTCAACTGCGGCCCAAACTTATAACGGATCAGGCCCTGACAGCCAACTGCGGCCCCCGGACCAGCCCGCAGCAGCAGCTCGCAAGCCCCAAGTATAGACGCCCCAGCCGACCCGGTCCGCTATCACCGCTGCGCCGCCGGCCCG
>DASVCG010000279.1:0-3504 GCA_036381755.1 Phycisphaeraceae bacterium
CTTGGCCTCCAGTTGGAACACATCCTGAACCGACCCCTTGCCGAAGCTGCGCGTGCCCACGATGACCGCCCTGCCGTAGTCCTGCAGCGCCCCAGCCACGATCTCCGACGCGCTGGCCGAGCCCTGGTTGATCAGGACGACCACGGGGAAGGGCTTGTAGGTGTGGTGGCGCTTGGCGCGGCTCTCCGCGGTGCGCTCGCCGTCGGCGTTCACGGTGAAGACGATGGGCCCCTCAGCGACGAAGCGATCAGCCACAGCGATCGCTGAGCCCAGCAGCCCGCCGGGGTTGAACCGCAGGTCCAGGATCAGCCCGTTGAGCGGGCCGTCGGCCTCCATCTGGCTCACCGCTTCGTCCAGCTCGTCAGCGGTCTGGGGGATGAACTGCGAAAGCCGCACGTAGCCGATGCGGTTCTCCGGGTCGATGAAGTAGTCCCAGCGATCGCCCCCGAGGCGGGCCCAGCCGCGGACCGAGTCGATGTCGATCTGGGCTCGCTGGATGCGGTACTCGATGAGGTCGGGCTTGTCCGCGCGCTCGATGCCCAGGGTCACGTAGGTGCCTTCGGGGCCGGTGATCTCGCGCACCGCACGGTCGAGGCTCCAGGTGGAGGTGTCGCGCCCGTCGACCTGGGCGATGATGTCGCCGGCCTTGATGCCGGCCCGCTGCGCGGGCGTGTCGGGCAAGGGGCTGACCACGACCAGCCGGCCGTTCTGGCGGCGGATCTGGATCCCCACGCCGGTGAACCGGCCGCTGGTGCTGCGGGCGAACTGCTCGCGGTCCCACGGCCAGATCACCGCGGAAAACTCATCGAGCATCTCCATCGCCCCTTCGGTCATCTCGTAGACCAGCACCGCTTCGGGCAGGTTCACCGTCTGATTGTTCCGCAGCATGATGCGGTCGATCAGCGAGATGGTCTCCAGGAAGGTCATCTCCTGGCGGGTCGGGGCCTTGAGGTTGCCGGCGATCCGCTCCAGCTCCGCCTGGAACGGTCGCACCCGCAAAGGGTCGTTGAGCGAGGGGAACGTGTCGCCCAGGGCCTTGCTGCGCACCAGCACCAACAGGGCGTCAATCGCCCCCTGCATCAAGGTGGTGTATCCCTTGTGGCCGATGTGCTGCTGGGCCGCCTGGCGCAGGGCCTGGCGGAGCATGGAGATCTGGACGCCCTTGAGCCGCACCTGCCAGGGCCCCTGCTCGACGATGGGATCGTCGGGCGTGTTCAGCGCGTCGTCGGCGTCGGCCTTGGCGTCCCCGTCCGCGTTCTGGGCGTCGCGCTGGGCGCGGGCCTGCTCGCGGCGCTTCATCTGGGCGCGGTAAAGCTCCTGGAGCCTGGCGGGGGCGTAAAGCTCCAGGACGCGGACGTGCCGGGCGATCCGCCGAACGTCGTCGCGATAGGTGGCGTGGTCGTCAAAGAGCAGGTCCAGCAGGCGGTAGTACGTCAGGGCCTGCACCCAGTCCTGGGCCTCCTCCGCGGCCTGGGCGGCGTGCTGGGCCTCCTGGACCAGCGTCTGGACCTTCTGGTCCGACAAGAGCGCCACCTGGTCTTCCGCCAGGCTGTGGGCGTCGATCGCCGCCACCAGCGCCTCTTCCAGCCAGCCGGCCTGACGCTCCTGGTCGATCTTCGCCAAGGCCTCCTGGTAGGCCTGGCGGCGGTGCTGCACCTGGTCGGCGCTGTGGGCCTGGTAACGCTCCAGATCGGCGATGAGGCTCTCAACCCCAGGCAGGCCAAAGACATCCGGAGAGCCGGCCTTGAGGCGGGTCAGCAGCTCGTCAAACCGCCCGGCTTCAGCCAGGTGGGGCAACTGGGTGACGTCCACCATCTGCTGGGCCTGCAGGGCCGCGCCCGGCCACAGGACCAGGCTCATCAGCCCCAGCACCCACAGCGTCGCAGCCCAGCTCCCACGCCCGCCCGTTCTTGACCAAAAACACTTCATAGGGCAACCCTTCACGCCGCGGCGTCTACGCTGGCATCCCGAACCGCGCAGGGGCGCCTGCCTCCAGGCTGATGCCGGCGCGCTATTCATCATACTATGCACCCGCTGGATCCTGATCCCTTTTCGTCATGAGCAAGGGCGGAATGGAGCAAAACGCCCCCGGAGCCCGTTTCCCCAGCCGGGGAAGGGCCACGCCCATCGTTTCTCGAAGCCGATTCAAGCCCACAGGCGAGCCAGACAGCGGATCGATCCCCCAGCCCGCCAGCCGGCGCGGGGCTTTTACCCTCCACCGGCCCGGCGCGGGCATCGCCGTCAGGGCCCAGCGGCCCAAGGGCACAGATGTTGGGGCGGGGCTCAGGCCGATTCCTTCTTGGGCACGCGCAGCTCGCCCAGCCGCTTGCGGCCGTCCACCGCAGCGGCGTCGATGACGTACTTGGCCCCTTCGTTGCTCATGTCGGGCAGGTCGTACATCAGGTCGAGCATCAGCTCTTCCATCACGCTGCGCAGCGCCCGGGCGCCGGTGTCGCGGCTGATGGCCCGCTGGGCGACCCGGCGCAGGGCCGACTCGGTGAACTCCAGCTCCGCCCCTTCCATCTGGAAGAAATACTGGTACTGCCGCACCAGGGCGTTCTTCGGCTCGGTGAGGATCTGCACGAGGGACTTGACCGTCAGCGGCTCCAGCGTGGCGGTGATCGGCAGTCGGCCGATCAACTCGGGGATCATACCGAACTCGATGAGGTCCTCCGGCGTGACCTGGGCGAGCACCGAGCCATCCCGGCCATTGCCGGGGTCGGCCTCGTGCTCGGAGGCGAAGCCGATGGCCTTCTTGCCCAGCCGCCTGCGGATGATGTCCTCCAGCCCGACGAACGTGCCGGCGCAGATGAACAGGATGTTGGACGTGTCCACCTGGATGTACTGCTGCTCCGGGTGCTTGCGGCCGCCCTGGGGGGGGACGTTGGCGATCGTGCCCTCGAGCATCTTGAGCAGCGCCTGCTGGACGCCCTCACCCGAGACGTCGCGGGTGATGGAGATGTTCTGGCTGGTCTTGCCGATCTTGTCGATCTCGTCGATGTAGATGATCCCCCGCTGAGCGGCCTCCAGGTCGTAGTCAGCGGCCTGGAGGAGCTTGAGCAGCAGGTTCTCCACGTCCTCGCCGACGTAGCCGGCTTCGGTGAGGGTGGTGGCGTCGCCGATGGCGAAGGGCACGTTGAGCGTGCGGGCCAGCGTGCGCGCCAAGAGCGTCTTGCCCGAGCCGGTGGGGCCGATCATCAGGACGTTGGACTTGTCCAGCTCGACGCCGGCCTCCTTGTCGACGGCGGTGAGCCGCTTGTAGTGGTTGTGGACGGCCACAGCCAGGGCGCGCTTGGCCATGTCCTGGCCAATCACGTACTGGTCGAGGAAATCCTTGAGCTGTCGCGGCGTGGGGATGGTGCCGAAGCTGGGCCGGCCCGCATGGACGCGCCGCCGCTCCTGCCGGAAGATGTTCTGGCACAGGTCGGTGCAACTGGCGCAGATATAGGCGTCGTTGGGGCCTTCGACCATCGGCCCCACCTCGCGCGAGCTTTTGCCACAGAA
>DASVCG010000280.1:0-6743 GCA_036381755.1 Phycisphaeraceae bacterium
TCGCCAGCGTCAGGCCCGTCGGCGCCGGTGGATCATCGCCATCGCCCCCACCCCCAGCAGCGCCAGGGACGCGGGCTCGGGCACAGCCTGGCCGGTCACCGAGATGTCGTCCCAGGTCGGCGTCCGGTTGGGAGCGTTCGCGATCAGACCGATGGAGCCCGGCCCCATAATCACATCATCACTGGCATATGAGTGGCTGAAGTTCACGGTGCGCGTCGCGGCGTCGGTGGTGAAGGAGGCCGACAGGATCACCGCCTGGCTCGCGTCGTCGTTGTGGATGGAGAACTCGATGCCGACGGTCTCCGCCGAATCGAGCGTGCTGGTGCCGTTGAGACTGGTCTGGAGCGTCTCGATCCCGTGGTCGGGGGTGATCAGGATGAGCTGGATATGGGTTGGGAAAGACCACAAATGAAGATGCAGACACACAGCGTTCAACGAGACGATGACTTTTCAGTCCGCCCTTATGCCCCGCGCTTGCCGGCGGTGCTCTCGCGGACGATCAAGTGTGAGGAATAGGAGCTGGTGGCGATGGAGGCATGGGGGTCGGCCAAACGGCGCATCAGGAGCCTCACCATGCCTTGGCAGATTTTCTCGATGGGCTGATTCCAGACGGTGGTAGGAACCGCACCGAACTGGCAGATTTCCGAATCACTGACGGACGCTAGTCCGACGTCATGGGGTATTTGCAGGCTGTGCTCCGCCAGGGCGCGTTGCACGCCAGGGATGAACTTGTTGGCCTGGATGATCAGGCCGTCGAAGCGGGGCATGTTCGGATCTTGCAGATGCCGCTGGAGGGCCTGGTACGCCTGGGCCGCGGTCGGGCCACAAGGGATGGCCAGGCGCGGGTCGAAGGTCAAGCCCAGTTCGTGATGGATCTTTTGGACCCAATACACGCCCGGGTACGCATGGCTTGCCACGACCTGAGATGCGGGGGTGCTGCGAGCAGAATGGCGGTCATGAGGCTGAGCCAGGACCTCGGCAATGAGGCCGCCGATGATAGCCACCCGGCGGTAGCCGCGTTCAACCATATGCCGGATGAGCGACTCGTAAGCATCGCTGATGTCGACGCCGACGCAGTCCAGGCCTATGTTCTCGATCGGCTCGTCAACAACGCGGAAGACCACCACCAAGCCTTGGCTGTGCAGCCGCTGGTAAAGGTCGCGGTGCTCGCGGTGATAAAAAAGGCTTAAAGCGGCGTCAATCTGCCGGGTCTGCAGCGACTCGAGCAGCTTCGTCTCCCGATCGGGCTCCCACCCCGACCGCATCGCCACGCCGTTGATCCCGTGCTCAGCCAGCAAGTCGCAGATCACCTCGATGTAATGGCCGAAGACGGGGTCCTGCAATTCGGGAGCGAAAATACCCACACACCCGCTCCGCCCTGACGCCAGCGCTCGCGCCGCAGCGTTGGGCCGGTATCCCAGCCGGCGGGCCGCCTCGACGACCTGACGACGGGTGGCTTCGCTGGCCACGCTGGAGGTCGGCTGCGACAGAATACGAGACACCGTGGAGATGTTTAGTCCGACCTCGTTCGCGATGTCTTTGAGCTTGACCGCCATGCTTGAAGCAACCGCCTATTTCAGATGATTAAGGCAAACGCTTGTTTCACCTCTCTACGAATGTATTGGCCAGCCCGAAAAATGTCAACACCTGATAAATCGCCCCAAGGACTTCTTAACGACACCGATTGCATCGCCTAGATTCAGAAATATGTAAACCACATATAAACAATATCTTACATCATATTTTTAATGGCAAAAATAAGCTACTGACGTGATCCGGTTGGCGACGGATGCTCAACACCCCGCTGCAGATCGTGCTTGCCTTGTCTACCTTGTGCATAACAAGCGATTGCCTTATTCTGGTGAGCATGGCCCCAATGTCCTCCTCGCCAGACGGCCCCTCGCCGCACGGACTGCTGGCCCGCTGGCCAACCATCGCCGCCGACGCCGCCTCGTTTGTCGATCAATTGCGTGATGGCTTCGCTGTACGCTGTTCGCCACAAGCCGATCATCCGACCGCGATCGGCTCGGCCACGGCCGTGCTGCTGCTGGGATTCCTCGGCCGTCTTTCCATGCTGCCTCGCACCTTCCAAACGGCTTGGGCCCAGTATTTGGCCAGCTACATCGACAAAGACGGCCTCGTGGTGGATGAGGTCGATACGATCGAGCCGGTTCAGATTCAACCTCTCTGGGCACTTCGCGCTCACCGCACGCGCCACGTCCTGTGGGCGATCGAAACCCTGGCCCCCCATCTTGTCCCGCGCTCGATCCCATGGGTGAGGTCGCTTCTGAAAACACCTCGATCCATCGAGGATTGGCTCGATCAGCAATATCCTCACTTTCACGAAGCGGGATTTTGGGCGGCAGGAAACTGGCTGATGGACGTGGGCATGCTGTTGGATATGGAACACCGCTACGGGCAAAACTCTGATGCGGAGGCGGCGCAGGAGCGGTTGCTGGAATGGCTCACTCGACGGATCGATCCGGCCACAGGGTTCTGGTTTGGGCGTCATGACGATCAGCGCGCAGCCATGGCCGGCGCAATGCACCTGTATCCGCTCTATTGGAACCGCAGCCAGGAAGTGCCCTATTTCCGACAGGCCGTCCAACACACCTTGAGTCTCCAACAGCCGGACGGCTTGTTCGCGTATGATTCCGGCACCGGCGGCGAACAATGCCTCGACTTCGACGCGGTCTTCATTCTGATCAATGGCTACGCCGTTTTCGATGACCTGCGGCCGACCATCCGCCAAAGCTGTCAGCGCATGCTGGATGCAATTGTGGTCAATGAGCTGCCCAGCGGCGGTTGGAGCGATTCGCGCAAGAACCAAATACGCTACTGGGCCACGCGGGCCTGCTCCTATCGCTCGGATGGCGGCAGCCTCTGGGACACCTATGCACGGTTGATGACGGTGGCGATGGGGCTTTATGTAACCACCGGGGAGATTCCCTCCGGGGTTCAGACTGAACGCCACCTGTTCGAAATCTGGTTTGCGAGATGCCCGTCAAAAAGGGCGGTACGATCGCAGGCGACCCCGGAATCCGCAGCACCCAGAATGCGTTTTGAAACAACATCCTAGCTGGCGAAGCCCGAAGTTTTTATGTTTTCCGATTGAACCGATTTCCCGTCGGCATGTCGCGATGACGATCGGAATCTACACCGCGATCAACGCTCTCTAGCAATTCCCGTAACTGCTCAATGACCTGCGCGATCGTGCTGGCTGGATCGGCCATCGGCTCGATCAGGTCATGGAGCTTATCGCAGGTGAGGAATTGTTGGAGGATCGTCGGCAAGGCGCTGCTGTTCATCGGCGGCTGCACCGCACGAACGAGGTTGAACGCGATGAACATCCAATCAAATCGATCTCGGTGCGCAAGCACGTGGGCAAGCACCGCTTCAAGGTGGGCAGGCGAACGCTGCCGCAAAAATCGCTGTAAATACCGGGCATAATCCCACAGTGCCGGATCGTTCAGGTGCTCACGCAGCGCCGCCAGCCCATCGAAGCGATCGGTGGTCAAGTAGCTGAGCACATTGAAGCAATTCTTGAAATGATATGCAGGACAATCCTCTTCCCGAAGGTCGCAGCAGAGCCGCTCCAGCCGCGTGGACGTGTAGGCGGGGCGATCGGACCACGCGGCGCGGCTGAGCACGCCGAGCTGATCGGCAAAGCTGGCGATGCCTGGTTCGAACGCCTCGTAAATGACCCCATCGACCCCCTCGCGCTCGTAAAGGTCCAGGTCAGCCAGCAATTGCGGCGTATAGGGCTGCGGGCAGCTAATCGATCCATGAAGCATGAGGTTCTCGAAAACATACAGCTCGCCAGCGCAGGCACGACGCCATTCGCGTAGACGCTCATGCAGATAGATATTCAGCGGCAGGTGCTGCGCCCGTTGATCGGCCTGCGATTCGATCTGGTTATACGCCGTCAGATCGTGCGGCTGCCCGATCGAGCGCCAGCGATACCGCTGATGCGTATCGAACATTACCCCATCCAATCGCTCGATCATGCGCCGCTGAGCCGGGACGCGATACCGCCACACATATGCCAGGTAGTGCAACGACAGCCTCTTATCTAACCGTTCCACCACATCCTGCGCCGCCTCAAACAGCTTGGCCCACTGCTCGTGCGGCGGAAGGCAGCGGCAGGCGGGGCACTCGCAAAATAGGTAGCCGTCGGCGTCGATGAGCACCACGCGGTCGCCCGGCTGAATATGGTCGCCGCCTAAGTAGTGGCTTAACCCGACTGTAAAACGATCGACTGCGCGCGGATCGCTCGCGCACAGCCGCGTTTCATTCGCCAGCGTCGGTGTTCTGAGTCGACCATCCCGCGTCTTGGCGAAGAACTCGGCGTCGCGATCGCTTAGAAACAGCATCGGCGCCTGCAGGTAATGGATCAGGTCGATCCCTCGCTGGGCGCACAATCGCTGAATCAGCGCCGCGTGTCGCCTGTAGCCATAGGCATGGTGAACCACCAGTGTATTCATGCGCCAGCGGGCCATGCGGCCGATGAGCCGGGTGACCATCTCGGGGCTGTGGCGCCCCAGCGTTTCGCAAACATTGATGCCTCGGATGGCGAAACGAGGATGGTATTCACCTTCGCCGCCACCGGCTTGTAAGTGATAAACGCCCCACAGACAGGAACGCGGATTGTTTCCGATGATTACCCAGCGTCCCTCCGTGTCCCGGCGTATTTCAAATCCATCTCTATCATCGGGCCGCAGCTCGATACGGATATCAAGCTGGGCGGCATCCCGCTTCGCCAGCGCCAAGGTAGCATGGTCGCGATCATTCATCTCTGGACCGATCCAATCAAGTGGAAGCACGCAGACACACGCTATCCCCGTTGCATGGGCGGCAACCCGTTCCACTGACATGCCCGCGACATGCTTGATGATTACCAGCCCCGACCACCGATAAGACAATCGTTTGCTTTCCTTCCAAAGTTAACTATCCTCTCTTTTGGAGTCAAACACGGGCGTGTCCCTGAATCCCCCCAACGCCAAATCGCCGCCGCATATTTTAAGTAAAACCAATCAATAAAATGTTTTAATTAACGAGTGTTCAGTTTATTGGATTCCATCACTTCGTAGCGTTGCCGCCGAGATGAATGTGGAAACATGCCGATGAAAACAATCGCTTGCCTTAAAAGGAGGCGTGGAATCTCCTTCATGGCGACAGGCCGAGTGGTTTCAAGTCGCGACGGAGCATCCAATGATGCGGAGCTGCCTCCGACACCAAGCTGCGGGTCTGTTCGATGGCCTGTTTCGATCTGGAGCGGAATCGCCTGCGTGGCGTTGATCGGGCCATGGGCATCGGCAAGAACCGTCGAATTCAATCCCGATGACATGCCGCCCGCTCAATTTTGATAGCATGGCCTCATCACCGCTTTCATCGTGGGAGCTTCGTGATTGATCTTTTCCCATCTTGACAGTGGGAGCCGCATCGAAACCACAGGACCCGATTCATGCAGAATGTGATCTTTGTCATCGCTGACCAGATGCGCTGGGACGCGCTGCCCTGCAACGGAGCGGATTTCGTCCAGGCGCCGCACTTCGACCGCCTCGCTGCCGCGGGCACGAACTTCACCTGCGCCTACAGCGGCAACCCCGTCTGCGTGCCCGCACGCGGCGTGCTGGCGACCGGCTGCTACAGCCACCGATGCATGTCCTCCACCGCGCGCAACGCCAACAGCGGCACGATTGTCCGCACGCATATCGCCCGGCACATGAAGAATCAGGGCTACGCCACCTACGGCTTTGGCAAGTTCCATCACCTACCCTACAAGTCCAACCCTGGCTTCGATGTTTTCGAGCTTGCTGAAGAGGGGCGGATCGAGTTGATGAGGCACAACGGCAGCCTGGAAGACCCCGCCGCCACTGAGGATTACCTCGAGTACCTCCGCGGCCACGGCCTCTGGGGCTACCAGCGGGCGCACGGCATCGGAAACAACGATGCCCGCGGCGGCCGATCGCCTCTGCCCGCTGAGCATTACGTCGACGCCTGGTCAACCACGCGCGCCATCGAGACGCTGCGCCAGCATGTCGCGTCGCGTGCCTCGCAGCCGTTCTTTCTCCAGCTCGGCTGGGTCAAGCCGCATGCGCCCTATGACCCGCCAGCGCCGTTCGACCAGATGTACGACCCCCGATCGATTCCGAAACCCTGGGGCTCGCCCGAGGACATGACCGGCCGCAATCCGATGATGCCGACCCTCCGATTCAACTATCTGATCGATCAGATGTCCGAGGCCGCAATCCAGTACAGCCGGGCGCATTACTTCGGCCTCATCAGCTTCCTTGACGCCCAGATGGGCCGGCTGCTCGACGCGCTCGATGAGCTGGGGCTGCGCGACAACACGCTCATCGTCTTCACTGCCGATCACGGCGACAACCTCGGTGATCACGGCGTCTTCTTCAAAACCGTGCTCACCGAGGGCTCGGCGCACATTCCCCTGATCGTCTGCCCGCCCGGCGGCAGCTCGGGCCGCGTATGTCACCAGCCGATAGGTCAGGAGGACATCGTGCCGACGATCTGCGACCTGGCGGGCGTCAAACCCATAGCCGATGTCGACGGCCGCAGCATCGCGCCGCTGCTCGAATCGCCCGAGGCAAAACACAAACCGTTCGTGATCGCGCAGCACGGCCAGGGCGATCGGATGACCCTGATGCTCCGCGAGCCGCGATTCAAGTACTGCTACGCGCGCTACGAGGGCACGGAAGAGCTGTACGACATGGCCGCTGATCCGC
>DASVCG010000281.1:0-19737 GCA_036381755.1 Phycisphaeraceae bacterium
GCGTGAGTCAGCAGAGAGCATGAGCCGGCAAAAATACAACGTCCTGCGGGCGAGGCGGCGCTTCATTCGCTGATGGTTTGCGTGGCGACGGCGGGCAAGGCGGTGGCGGCGCGGATCTGATCGGCCAATTCCTGCGCGTGGGCGGGCGACGCAGCCACCAGGAACATCGCTGCGCCCGAGCCGGTCACGTGCACCGGCCAGGATGCCGCCCGCTGGACGCGGTCCAACGCCTCGCGCAAGGCCGGCTGAACGTGGCAGGCCGCCTGCGCCAGATCGTTGAACGGCGCATCAGGCGGCAGGGGGGACGCCTTAGCCAGCGCCGCGACGCGCTGCGCATCCGCGCCCACGCGCGGGCCGGCCAGCGCGTCGAACGCTCGATAGACCTGACCCGTCGGGCAGCCAAACGGCGGCAGCACCAGCACCAGCGGCACGGGCCTGGTCAGCGGCGCCGGCTCGATCACTTCGCCCAGGCCCGTCACGATCGCGGAGGCTTCGCCGTCCGCCAGCGCCGCGGTGAGGAACGCCACGTCGCTGCCGAGCTGCTGGGCCGCCTGTCTTAGCGCGTCAGGCGATATCCCCAGGCCAAAAAGCCGGTTAAGCCCCACGAGCATGGCCGCGGCATCGCTGGAGCCGCCCCCCAGCCCCGCGCCCGGCGGGATGCGCTTGTGAAGCTCCGCTGTCACGGGCAGCGGCTGACGCACCAGCTTCTCCATCAGGCCATGGGCGCGGAAGGCCAGGTCTTTTTCCAGCGGCCAGTCGATGGTGAACGCGGCTGGTACGTCGTGCGCCAGTCGGCGGTCGAACGTGCTGGCCGGCCCGGCGGCGCGGCGGATCGTCAGCACGTCGCCAAACCGAACCGCCACCATCCAACTGGCGATAGGGTGATAGCCGTCTGGCTGCGCTGCACCTACGCCCAGCGCCAGGTTCACCTTGGCTGGACACGCCAGCGACAAGGCCTCTCCAGAGGCGGACGCCTCAACCCCCATGCTGCTCCAGGTGCGCATCCTCAAAGAATAGCACAGCGGCTACAGCAGCGTCACATCGTCAGAGCGGAGGCTGACCGCGGCGGCGGAAGAGCCGGCCACGGCAACGGGAAGGGCGGCTTCCTTCGCGGAAGGCGACGCCTGCGGCCCGGAGGCGTCGGGCGAGATGGGCTCAGGCTGAGCGGGCGCAGCAGATGCGGCGGACGCGCCGGGCGAAGCGGATGCGGCAGGTGCGGCCTGCTGAAGCGCCAACCGCACTTGTTGCACCACCTGGGCGGGCTCCAGACCCAGCATGACGCCCCCGTGCACCGCGGCCCAGGCTCGTTGAGCCAAAAGGGGATCGCGTAGCTTGCGCGTCCAATGGTCCAGGATCTCTTGAATGATTGCGGGCAGGCCGGGGCGATCCGGCCGATCGAGGCTGCTGAGCCAGAACATCAGGCGGTACTGCTGGGGCTCCTCCGCGGCGATCCGGGCGTACAGAGCCGCGGTTTCCTCCATTGCGGCGCCGCTGGAGGTCAGGTGGGCCACCGGCTCGAACCGCCGCTGCGTCACCGCGTCCAGAAGCTGGCGCTTGTCGGTGAAGTAGCGGTAGATCGTCCCCACGGCACAGCCCAGCCGCGCGGCGATGCGGCGGATCGTCGTGCCGTCGTAGCCGGTCTGGCGCAGGCACGCCTCGGTGGCATCGAGGATCTGCTCGCGGCTGAGCGTGGCCGCTGGGGACGGCACGGCAGGCACTTCCACCGGCTCAGCCTGTTCGCGCAGCGAGGCCAGGGCCTGGCGAATTCGGCCCGTATGAGGCGATGGCGCGGGGATAACGTGCGGTTGGACCAGGGCGACGGGGGCATCCGTGCTTGTCAAGGTTCACCTCCTTGTGAACGCTGCTAGTGTCGATGCCGCTTCGCCGCCTGTCAAGATGAATCTGAACCGGGCTGGGGGCCGCGGGGGTCATGCCCGTTTGGCAGGGCTGGAGTTGACGGCGAGCGGCGCTGCTGAGCTGGGATGGCGAGGCTGGGCAACGGCGGCGCGGTCAGAAGTTGCCGCGATAGCCGCCCAGGCTCTTGGGGCGGTAATCGTCCAGCTCGCGGGGGTCGCCGTTGCGCTTGGATGAGGCGCATCCGGCGATCAGCATTGCCGCCAGGAGCAGCCCGATGAGCCAGCGACTCATTTTGTTTGATCTCCACAAAGCCCGCGGGGATGGCCCACGGGCACATCGTTGAGCGTTAAGCATAGACGGCAGGCGGTTTTCTGTAAATTCCCGCGGCATATCCGCAGCGGGTTGGAGGCCAGGCAGGCGGCCAGCGCAGCGGAAGGTCAGCCGGTCGCGACGCCGTTCTGGAGGATCGCGTAGGCCACGTGGCTGACGCTGCTGTTGATGCGCTTCAGGTGCGTGAGGATGTCCAGGTGGATGGCGCTGGATTCGTACGTCTGCGGCAGGCCCGACTTGAGGCGATTGAAGTGCCGGTCGCGCAGCTCGCGCTCGTACTCGCTTAGCCGCTCCTTATGGCGCAGCAGCTTCCGCGCCAGGGCCGGGTCGCGCGTGGCGAAGGCCGTCTCAGCGATCTCCATGTTCTCGTAAACCTTACGGTAAAAGTCGCTTAGATCCTCCCAGCCCTCGGGCGAGAACTCCACCCGCGACCGCGCCCGCTTGATGGCCAGCTCAGCTAAATTCTTGTCGATCACATCGCCCACAGCTTCCAGCTCGTCGAGGTATCGCAGTTGCCGCATGATCTGGCCGGAGGTGTCCTGATCGCCCTCGCTGCCGGCCAATTCCACGAGGAACCGCTTGATCTCCGCGTCCAGCAGGTCCACCTGATCGTCGCGCTCCTGGACGCGCCGGGCCAGGTCGATGTCCTGGGTGATCAGGGCCTGCCAGCAGTCGCGGAGCATCTGGCGGGTGATCTCCGAGACGTGGAGAATCTCGCGCATCGACTGGCCGATGGCGAGGGTGAAGCCGTCAATGGGCTCACGGCGGATGTACCGGGGCCCAAAAGCCGCCTGGGCCGGCGGCGGCGGGATGATGCGCTGAAGCAGCCGGTCCAGCGGGCTCACCCACGGCAGGAACACCGCGGCCAGGATCACGTTGAAGGCCGAGTGGGCCAGGGCGATCTGCTTGTCGATGCCGGTGGGCAGCCGCTCCAGCAGATCCACCGCCAGGGGCATCATGGCCAACACCACGCCGCCAATCAGCAGCTTGGCCAGGAGGTTGCCCGCGGCCAGCCGCCTCGAGTCCACCTGACGCCAGCCCACCGCCAGCGTGTTGAGGGCGATGCCCACATTGGCGCCGATGACCACGGGCAGGGCCAGCCGCAGGCCCACGGCGCCCTCCAGGGCAGCATCGCCCAGCCCCAGGCCCAGGACCAGGCCGATCGCCGCGGTGCTCGACTGCAACCCCATCGACAGGGCCGCTGCGATCAGCGTCAGGCCCAGCGGGTGGTCCTGGAGAATCCGCAGCAGCTCAACCAGGTCGCCGCTGGGGTCGAAGCCGCTGGTGGCGGTCTTGATGATCTCGATCGCCATGAAGATGAAACCCAGGCTCAGCACGATCTGGCCGATGCCCCGCGCCAGGTTCCGCTGCGTGAACTGGAACAGGAGCACGCCGACGAGGATCAGCACCGGGGCCAATTGCTCCAGCCGCAGGGCGATCAGGAGCACCATGACCGTCAGGCCCACGTTGGCGCCGAGCATCACCGCCAGCATGCGCTGGGTGGAAAGGTGGCCCGCCTGCACAGCCTGCACCGCCAGGATCGAGACGGTGGTGCTCGACGGCGCGATCACCGACACGCACAGCCCGCTGAGGAACGCCCGCCAGCGGGTGTTGGCCATCCGCTCGATCATCCGGCCCAGCCGCGGCCCGAACAGCCGATCCAGCCCTTTGCGCAGGTAGCGCACGCCGAACAGGATCAGCGCCACACCTCCCGCGATGTTCAGAAGCAGCAGCATGGGAGAAGTAGAAAGCTCAACACCGCGCCGCGGCGGAGCCGGCTGAACACCGGGCCGCTGCGGACCGAATCACGTATGTTAGCGATTTATCTATTTTTGACGAATACGCCCAGGCGGCCAGCGCGCGGCTGGGGGCATGATGGCGAGGCCCGGGTTTGATGAGCAGCCTGTTGCGCGGGCTTGATCGGCGTGTTGAGTCGCGGAGCGTGGCGCTAGACCGTCGTTGTCACCGCGGCGGGCAGGTGGACGATCTCGCCGGAGGCCATCTGGACGATCAGGCCCGCCTGGGGGTCCAGGTCCAGGACAGCGCCTTCGATGGTCCGCCCCCCGCTGCGCAGGCGGACGTGGCGGTGGAGCATGTCGCAGCGCTCGCGCCACTGGTCCAGCAGGGCGTCCAGGGGGGTGGCGGTGATCGCTTCGTCAAGGGCCCGCACCGCTTCAGCCAGGACGCGCAGCCGATCCACTGATGTGCCGCACAGGGCGAGGCTGGTGATCTGGTCGCGCAGGTGGGCCAGCTCAGCGGGCCAGTTGTCAGCGGTGAGACCGACATTGATCCCCACGCCGATGATGGCCGCGGCGCCGCCGGCCCAGGGCGTGGTTTCGACCAGGATACCCGCCAGTTTTCGGCCGTGAACGACCACGTCGTTGGGCCACTTGAGTCGAACCCTCTCACTCGGCCCCTGCAACTGCTGCAAGGCCCCGCTGACCGCCACGCAGGCGGCGAAGGTGAGCCGATCGACGGCCCCGCGGACGCCGGCGCTGTCCAGCAGGCACAGCCGGCTGAAGGTGACCGCGGTTCCAGGCGGGGCGACCCATCGCCGACCCAGCCGCCCCCGGCCCGCGGTCTGCTCATCGGCGACCGCCAGCGCGCCATCGGCTCCCGATCCGTACGATGCCAGCAGTCGGCGGCACACGTCCTGCGTGCTGGCGGTGCGGCGGTACACCTCGATCCGCCGACCCGATCCCCCTAACTGGCTGCGAAGATAATCCTGCCAGGTGCTGAGCCCGGACTCGATGAGCCGCACCCCGTGCTGCGGGTGCTCCTCCAGCAAGCAGCCCGCGTCGCGGAGACGGTTGAGCTCGCTGATCACCCGCGCGGGGGGCATTCGGCGGCGCAGGCTGATCGCCTCGACCGTCAGCGGCTCGGACGCATCGAGCAGCAGGTGCAGCAGCTCGGCGTCGATCACGGGCGCAATGGGCCGGGGCGTAGCGTTCACCGCAAGTCCAGGGCCAAATCCAGCGCGGGGGCTGAGTGGGTCAGCGCGCCTGCCGAGATGCGATCCACCCCCGTGGCGGCAATGCCGGCCACGGTGTCCAGATTCACGCCGCCGCTGGCTTCCAACTCCACCCGCGGCGCCGCCCGGTCGCGCAGGGCTACGGCTTGCTCAAGCTCCCGCAGCGTCATGTTGTCCAGCAGCACCACGTCGACGCCCGTGCCCAGCACGCGCTCCAGTTGGTCCAGCCGGTCCACCTCCACCTCGATGAACTTGAGGCGGGGGTAGCGCTGGCGAGCCTCGCGGACGACGCGCTGGAGCGTGCCGGCCAGCTCATCCAGGGACAGGCCCGCCAGGTGGTTGTCCTTGATGAGCATGGCGTCGTAGAGGCCGATGCGGTGGGTGTGCCCGCCGCCGCAGGCTACAGCATATTTTTGCAGGCGGCGCAGGCCCGGGATCGTCTTGCGCGTGTCGTAGATTTTGGCGCGGGTGCCCGCGGTTTTCTCGACAAACCGGGCGGTGAGCGTGGCCACGCCGGACAGGTGCGTGATGAAGTTGAGGGCGATCCGCTCCATCGCCAGCAGGCTGCGCACCGGGCCGCTCACGCGCGCGACGGTCTGGTCGAGGCGGGCCGGGTCGGCGTCGGCGGCCAGCAGCTCCACGCGGATGGACGGATCGTAGGTCTTGGCGATGCGTGGCAGCAGGGCCAGACCCGCCAGCCGCCCAGCCTGCCGTGCGACCAGATCACCCTGACCCATACGATCCGCGGAAATAAATGCCTCCGAGGTGACGTCCTGGCCATCCGGGCCCAGGTCTTCGAGCCGGGCGCAGGCGATCAGCGCATCGGCCTCGAGAAGGTCGACGAAGTCCTCAAGCCGGGGGGTGGGGGGGGTCGGCATGGCGGTTCAAGCGGTTAGTGGCCCACGTAACACGGTACTCACCCGAATCCAGCGCGACAAAGCGCACGCGGTCACCGGGCTGAAGCTGATGCTGTTGAAAGTATCGCCCCCAGCCGCGCCAGCCGATCCGCCGCTGACGGTAGAGGCTCGTTTGGATGGTTTGGCCATCGGGCAGGCGGAGCGTGAAGAGCGCCTCGGGGAAAAACCGGGCGTGGGGGTGGATGGAGACGTAATGGTTGCGGATCGCCCCGCTGGTCAGCTCGACATCCAGCAGGGGGTTAGCTTCGTCGGGCAGCACAAACCAGGCCAGGTAGGAGGAAGGGCGGTAGCGGGGGCCGGTGTCGATCGGCTCGACCTGGGCCAGGTGGATGAGCGTGGCGTATCGGCATCGCTGCTTGGCCCGCCAGTAGCCCTCGTCGGCACAGATTCGGCCTTGGAACCGCTGGCGAAGCTCACGCACCCGCTGGGGCGTCAGGTCATCGTAAAAATCGACGTGCTGGGCGATGGCGGTAGCCCTGAACGGCCCGCCCGAGGCTTTGAAGAAGATCCGCTGGCCCGCTTGAATCATCCGGTAGGGGGGCATCTTCCGAGAAGACAGGCGGCTTTCGATCGTCTTGCGGCCCTTCAGGATCATCCGCAGGTAAGCCGGCATCAGAATGGCCACGTGCACGGGCATAGGCAGCGGAAGCAGGGAAGGTTCCGGCTTGGGGACAGGGTGATCCTATTCACCCCGTCTCAGAATCGAGACTCCATGTGCGGGCGGCGGGGCTGTTCACGTCGTGTAATCGGCGTTGATGGCGATGTATTGCCGGGAAAGGTCGCAGCCGAGCCATTCGGTGCTGGCGCGGCCCTGGCCCAGGTTGAGCGTGAAGGTGATCTCTTTTTTGCGCATGATGGCGTGGAGGCGGCGCTCTTGGGTCTTGTTGAGCGGCAGGGGGGCGCCTTTTTGATAGACGCACAGGCCGTCGCTGCCGCCGATGGTGAGCGACATGTTGGCGGGGTTGACCGCAGCGCCGCTGTAGCCTGCCGCGGTGGTGATGCGGCCCCAGTTGGGGTCGCCGCCGTGCACCGCGGTCTTGACGAGGGGGGAGTTGACGATGGCCTGGGCGACGCGGTCAGCGTCGCGCTGCGTGCGTGCGCCGGTGACCTGGACGCGGAAGACCTTGGTCGCGCCCTCGCCGTCCTTGACGATCTGGTAGGCCAGATCGCGGCACAGGTCGGTCAGGGCGTCGCAAAAGGCCTGCCAGTTTCGGTTAGGCTGGGTGAGGGTGGGGTGGTTTGCAGCGCCGCTGGCGAGGATGATCGCCATGTCGCTGGGGCTGGTGTGCTGATCGACGCTGATGCGGTTGAAGCTGGCCTGGGCGGCCTGGCGCAGGGCCTGGCGGAGCATCGCGGGGGCGATGGCGGCATCGGTGGTGATGAAGGCGAGCATCGTGGCCATGTTGGGCGCGATCATGCCCGAGCCCTTGGCGATGCCGGCCAGATGGACGGTTTTGCCCGCGAGGGTGATCTGGCGGTGGGCGGCCTTGGGGGCCAGGTCGGTGGTGAGGATGGCGCGGGCGGCCTGGGCGTCGAAGGTGCGGCCGCGGCCCAGCCGGGTCGTCAGCGTCGCGACGCCTCGCGCGATGCGGTCCATCGGCAGCGGCCGACCGATGATGCCCGTGGAGGCCACCAGCACGTCGCGCGGCGAGAGCTTGAGCTGTTGCAGCGGCTGATGCGGGCAGTGCGCCAGGTTCTGGGCCACCAGGCGGCACATCTCCCGGGCGTCGCGCAGGCCGGCTTGGCCGGTGGAGGCGTTGGCGTTGCCGCTGTTGATGATGATGGCGGAAGCCCGGCCGGTGCCCAGGTGTCGGCGGGAGACGATCAAGGGAGCGCCCGGCGTGCGGCTGCGCGTGAACACGCCCGCGGCGGCGCAGGGGCGGTCGGCGGCGATCAGCGCCAGGTCCGGCAGGCCCGAGGCCTTGATGCCGCAGGTC
Source organism: Phycisphaeraceae bacterium (assembly GCA_036381755.1). Lineage (GTDB taxonomy): Bacteria > Planctomycetota > Phycisphaerae > Phycisphaerales > Phycisphaeraceae > DASVCG01. Next base: position 8,013 of record DASVCG010000281.1, read on the forward strand.
GTCCCCGCTGCGTAGAAACCCCGGGGCAGGGTCAGGTGTCGCGGAGGAATTTTGGCTTTTTTGGCTTTTTGGGCTTTGGCTTTGGCCATGGGCGCATAGTTGTAGACAAAAAATGGTCCTACGCAACGGCGGCTGGCTACGGGAGGCTTCCTAGAATCCCGTGGGAGGCTCCCATGATCAGGGCCGCGGCGGCCATGCCGTAACCTGACCGCTCAGTTTGAAATGATCTGGAATCATCCAATCAGGGGAGCCTGGGACGGACACTGCCAGCCCGATGCCCCGCGCCCGATTGTGCTATGATGGCGGAATCGGACGCTGGGCGTCCAGGTTACCCGGTTTTTTCGACTCTTACGACGGAGCTGAGCCATGCTCATGACCACCAAGCCCATGTTCGACCTGGCCTACGAGGGCGGGTTCGGCATCGGGGCCTTCAACGTCAACAACATGGAGATCGTCCAGGGCATCATCGAGGCCTGCGCCGCCAAGCAAAGCCCGTGCATCCTCCAGATCTCCAAGGGCGCGCGCAAGTATGCCAACATGCGCTTCCTCAAGCACCTGATCGACGCCTGCGTCGAGGAATACCCCGACGTGCCCATCGCGATTCACTTGGACCACGGCGACACGGTCGAGCTGGTCCGGCAGTGCATCGCCGACGGGTTCACCAGCGTGATGATCGACGGCTCGCACCACCCCTACGAGGAGAACGTGGCGCTGACGCGGCAGGCGGTGGAGGTGGCGCACGCGGCGGGGGTGGTCGTCGAGGCGGAGCTGGGGATGCTCGGCGGGATCGAGGAGGACGTGGTCGGCCTGGACGCTGAGGAATACCAGAAAAACATCGAGAAGTTCCTCACCGACCCCCAGCAGGCCAAAGACTTCTGGGACCGCACGGGCATCGACAGCCTGGCGGTGGCGATCGGCACCAGCCACGGGGCCTACAAGTTCAAGCACGAGCCCAAGCTCGCCTTCGACCGCATCGAGCAGATCATGAAGACCTGCCCGGGGCTGCCCTTGGTGATGCACGGCTCCTCCAGCGTGCCCAGGGAGTTCATTGATCTGGTGAACGAATACGGGGGGAACATGCCCAACGCGATGGGCGTGCCGGAGGAGCAGATCGCCAACGCGGTGCGCAAGTACGGCGTGTGCAAGGTGAACATCGACACCGACCTGCGGCTGGCGATGACGGCCAAGATCCGCGAGGTGTTCGCCAAGGACCCCTCGGAGTTCGACCCGCGCAAATACCTGGGCCCGGCGCGTGACGCCATCCGCGAGATGGTCAAGCGCAAGCTGGACGTGCTCAACAGCGCCGGCAAGGCCCAGGCGGTGATCGCCCATTGGCGCAAGCTGGGCGAGCCGGTGCCGGAGGTCTACAAGCAGGCCGCGGAGGTTTGAGCGCAACCTCGGAAGCCCCCGGCCACCGGCAAGCCAACCCACACGATCAACCCAAGGCCCGCGACGCCCTCTCGCGGGCCTTTGGCATGCGCGGGCGGTGCTTGACCCTCGCGGGATGGCCCCATACCGTCCGTCGGGCGCCACTGACAAAACGGTCCGCGCCCCTCTAGAAACCCTTTCGCCTCAGGGGAAAGTCATGTTGTGGGCGATAGCCGCCGGGGCCATCTCAGCGGCGGGCATGGTGGTTGTGGACGACGAGCTATAGCCGAGACTTAGATTGGCCATAATGAGGGGGCACTCATCATGACGGTCGATCACCTCAAGACTTCCAGTCATGATGGGTGCCGGCGATTCGGCCGGTTGCGGCGGCTCTTGGTGCTACTCGTACTCAGCGGCGTGCTGCCGATCGCTGCCGGCTGCGTCATCCGCGGCGAGCCCGTGCCGGCCGCCCTCGCTGATCAAGCGGACCTCCCCGGCATGCCTGACGTGCGTTCCTGGAGCGAGGCCATTGACCCGGCGCTTCGCCAGAGCCTGCGCGATTCGATCGAGCAGGAGCGGGCTTATTACGCTGCGCACCCCGACGAGACGAGGCCCGAACGCGTCAGCCTCCTGGCGCTGTCCGGCGGCGGAGCGCAGGGAGCCTTCGGGGCCGGGCTGCTTGTCGGCTGGTCGGAGGCCGGCACGCGACCGCAGTTCAAGGTCGTCACCGGCGTCAGCACCGGGGCGCTGATCGCCCCGCTGGCGTTCCTGGGGCCCGAGTACGACGATGAGCTGCGTGAGGCCTACACCACAATCGAGACCCGGGATGTTCTTCGGCCCGGCCGGCCGCTGCTCACCTTCCTCTTCGGGGGCCAGGCGCTCGCCGACACCACACCGCTGCGTCGGCTGGTAGCTCGGTTCGTGGACGAAGAGGTCCTCCAGGCCATTGCCCGGGAGCATGCCAAGGGCCGGCGGCTGCTGATCGGCACCACCAATCTGGACGCTCAGCGGCCCGTGATCTGGAACATGGGTGAGATCGCCGCCAGCGGGCATCCCCGCGCCTTGGAGCTGTTCCGCGATGTGATCGTCGCCTCCGCGTCGATTCCCGTCGCCTTTCCGCCGGTCTATATCGAGGTCAAAGCGGGGAGCGACACTTTCGAGGAGATGCACGTGGACGGTGGCGTGGTGGCGCAGGTGTTCCTCTTTGGCGGTGGTTTCAGCGTCCTCGAAGAAGCCCGCAGAACCGCCACCACCCCCCGGCCCATCGACCTGTACGTGATCCGCAACGGCTCACCGGACCCTGCGTGGCAAGCTGTCACACCCCGCCTGCTGCCGATTGCTTCACGCTCGATCGATACGCTGCTGAAATTCAACGGCCTGAACGACCTGCTGCGGCTGCACGCGATCGCGGTCCGCGACGGCATGACTTTTCACCTGGCGTACATCCCCGGCGACCTGCCGTTTGAGCCCGCTGAGGCATTCGACCCCGAGTACATGGCCCGGCTGTTCAACCTCGCTTACGAGGCGGCAGCGGCCGGTTACCCTTGGCGGGAGCAGCCGCCGGTGTCGCTCTACCCGCGGGCGGACGCCGTCCCGCTTGAGGATCCGGAACCATCCACACCCCCGGCGTTGCCTGACTGAGCCTCGACTGCACGGCACCGGTATAGCCGGGCGCGGAGGGCCGTTCTGCTGGGCTGGGCGGGTGAACTTTCAGCGGTCGAGGGCTCGCTGTTATACTAAGGCCGACCGCGACTTGCAGTCTTGTTTCGACCGCGGGTGGGGCATTAACCATGCAAACCCTTCTGATCGCCCTGGGCGCCGGTATCGCATTTGTCATTGCTTATCACACCTACGGCCGATGGCTGGGCAGCAAGATTTTCCGCCTCTCGGCCCAGGCGGTGTGTCCGTCGTATCGTCTGCGGGACGACACGGATTATGTGCCCACGCACCCGTCGATCGTGTTCGGGCATCATTTTGCCTCGATTGCCGGCACGGGGCCGATCGTGGGGCCGGCCATCGCGATCATGTGGGGCTGGCTGCCGGCGCTGCTATGGGTGGTGTTCGGGTCGATCTTCATCGGCGCGGTGCACGACCTGGGCAGCCTGGTGGTGAGCCTGCGGAACAACGGCCAGACCGTCGGCGACATTGCCGGGCGGGTGATCAACCCGCGGGTGCGGATTTTGTTCCTGCTGATCCTGCTGCTGGGGCTGTGGATCGTGCTGGCGATCTTCGGGCTGGTGATCGCCAACGTGTTCCGGATGTTCCCCGAGTCGATTCTGCCGGTGTGGCTCCAGATTCCCATCGCGGTGTGGATCGGCCTGACGGTTCACCGCCGGGGCGGGCGGCTGCTGGTGCCGTCGCTGGCGGCGCTGGCGCTGATGTTCCTGACGGTGTGGTTCGGTGCCGCGTGCCCCGGCCTGACCTGGGAGGGCGGCTGGCTGGGCGATTCGATCCGCAGCCTGAACGCGACCCTGGCGGCCTGGCCGATCTGGCTGTGGACGGCGATTCTGCTGGTGTATTGCTACATCGCCAGCGTGCTGCCGGTGTGGGTGCTCTTGCAGCCGCGGGACTACATCAACAGCCTGCTGCTGCTGGCGAGCCTGGGGCTGATCGTGCTGGGGCTGGTGGCCGCGGGGCTGGTGGACAAGCAGGGTCAGCCGCTGGAGCTGGTGGCGCCGGCGGTGCAGATGCACCCGCTCAACGCCCCGCCGATCTTCCCCTTTCTTTTCATCACCGTCGCCTGCGGTGCTGTCAGCGGCTTCCATTGCCTGGTTTCCAGCGGCACCAGCTCCAAGCAGTTGCGCAGCGAGGCCGACGCCCGCTTCGTGGGCTACGGGGCGATGCTCACCGAGGCGTTTTTGGCGGTGCTGGTGATCGTGGCGGTGGCGGCGGGTATCGGCTACGGCTGGGCGGACAAGTATCCGGGCATGATCGGCGGGGAGCTTTGGCAGCACATCTATCACGACTGGCAAGCCGCGGACAAGGGCCTGGGCGTCAAGATCGGCGCGTTCGTCGTCGGCGCAGCCAATCTGCTGGAGACCATCGGCATCAACCACCAGATGGCCACCGCCATCATGGGCGTGTTCGTGGCTGCATTTGCCGGCACCACGCTGGATACAGCCACGCGGCTGCAGCGCTACGTCGTGCAGGAATTGGCCAGGGCGACGGAAGAGGCCGCCCCAGCGGCGACCCCGATCGTCAGACCGCTGCGCAACGCGCACGGGGCGACGCTGTTTGCTGTGCTGACCGCCCTGGCGCTGGCGATGCTCCCCATGCCGGGCCAGCCCTGGACCGCGGCGACCGCGGGCAGCGGCGGGATGATCCTCTGGCCGCTGTTCGGCGCCACCAACCAACTGCTGGCCGGTCTGGCGTTCCTGGTGATGTGCTTCTGGCTGTGGCGGAGGCAATGGCCGTTGTGGTTCGCCACCGTGCCGGCAGTCTTCATGCTGGTGATGCCGGCCTGGGCGATGCTGGCCGACCTGGGCCACTGGTGGAGCCAGGGCAGCTACGTGCTGTGCGGCGTGGCGGTGGCGGTGCTGATTCTGGAAGCGTGGATGCTCATCGAAGCGGTGCTCTTGTGGCCGAGGGTCCGGGGCGTGCTCGAGCCGAGCGCGGAACTGCCGCCGACGCCCCAGCCGGCTCTGGCAGCGACGGAATAGGACTGGAATAGAGGACAAAGGGCAGGCGGAAGAGGGTTTTATTTATTTGGGATTGGTCCTTCCTCATGGGCGGTCCGTGATAGCCCATTCCTCTGCCATGAAACGGCAGTGATGAAACGGGAGTGATGATGCGGTCAAGAGGGATGATCCTGCTGGCCCTGGCGATGCTGCTGGGCGGGTGCACGGCGTTGAATCAGCCCAGCGCCCAGGTGCGCGAGGTGGCGCTGACGCAGCATACGCCGCAAGGCGGACGGGTGGAGGTGACGCTGGAGGTGTTCAACCCCAACGACGTGCCCTTGCCGGTGCGGTGGGCCAGCTATCAGGTGCAGGTGGAGGAGGCGGGCCGGTTTGTGCTGACGGACCTGCCGCCGGCGACCTTGCCCCCGCGGGGCGTGCAGACGATCACGCTGGCCGCGGCGTTTGAGGACGGGGGGGCGCTGGCGGGGCGGGCGTACGAGGTGAGCGGTGAGCTTGGCTATCAGCCGCCGGGGCAGATCCGCGAGTTGTTGACGCAGTACCGCGTTCCTTTGCCCAGGGTGGCGTTTGCCGGCCAGGGGCGGCTAAGCTCAGAGCCGTAATCAAGTGATGCGGCCCGAGCCGGACCGAGTTCAACCGATAGAATGTGCCTAAGCGCCGCTGGGCCTGCGGGCCGCCTGGCTTGATTGAGGCGTGCAACGGGAGCGGCCTGCCCCGGACGGCCTGAGATGGCGAATCGGATGGATTCGATTTTTCGTGAGCGTCGGTATCTGATCCCTTTTCGGGCGGCGCTGTTGCCGCAGATTTTCACTGATGTGCTGGTGATCGGCAGCGGGGTGGCGGGGCTGCGGGCGGCCCTGACCGCGGCCCAGGGCGCCGAGGTCATCATCGCTGCCAAGGGCGAGCTGAAGCACTCCAACACCTACCTGGCCCAGGGCGGCATCGCCGCGGTGCTCAACGAGGGCGACACGTTTGAGGAGCACATCCAGGACACACTGACCGCCGGGGCGGGGCTTTGCGATGAGCCGGTGGTGAAGCAGGTGGTGCAGGAGGGGGCGCAGCGTGTTGCTGAGCTGATCGAATGGGGCATGCCGTTCGACCGCGTCGCGCCCGATCAGCAGGGGGGCCAGGCGGACGGCGCAGTTGAATCGGAAAAATCGGGATCGGGCCAGGGCCCGCTGGCGTTCGGCCGAGAGGGCGGGCATAGCCGCTTCCGCATCCTCCACGCCGACGGCGACGCCACGGGCCGCGTCCTGGCGCAGGTGCTTTACGAAAAGGTCAGGAAGCACGAGCACATCCGCTTCTTCGAACATTGCTTCGTGCTGGACCTGATCACGCTCGATGGCGCTTCGCCCGGCTCGGGCGGCACGTGCGTGGGGGCGATCACGCATCATCCCAAGTACGGGCTTCAGGTCATCTGGGCAGCGGCGACGATCCTGGCCACCGGCGGCTGCGGACAGGCCTACCGCGAATCGACCAACCCCGCGGTCGCCACCGGCGACGGACTGGCCATGGCTTACCGCGCCGGCGCAGCCATGATGGACATGGCCTTCGTCCAGTTCCACCCCACCACGCTCTACGTTGCCGGCGCCAGCCGCTGGCTTATCACCGAGGCGGTGCGCGGCGAGGGAGGGCGGCTCATCGACCGCCACGGCCACCGCTTCATGTTCGACTACGACGAGCGCGGCGAGCTGGCGCCCCGTGACGTGGTGTCCCGCGCCATCCTGGCCCAGATGGCCAAGACCGGCCACACCAACGTCTTCCTCGACGTGCGTCACCTGGGCCGCGCCGCCTTCGCCCAGCGGTTCCCCGGCATCGCCAAGCTCCTGAGCCAGTTCGAGATCGATCCGGGCGATACGCCTATCCCGGTGCACCCCTCGGCGCATTACATGGTTGGCGGGGTGCGCACCGACGCGCAGGGGCGCACCAACATCCACGGCCTTTTGGCCTGCGGCGAGGTGGCCTGCACGGGCCTGCACGGCGCTAATCGCCTGGCCAGCAACAGCCTGCTGGAGGGGCTGGTCTTCGGCCACGCCGCCGGCTGCGCGAGCCTCGAGCTGGTGAGCAGCCAGGGACGCGCGCCGGTGAAAATCGTCTCCGACATCCGCCCCTCCGACCGCTCCGAGCTGGACCTGGCCGACGTCCGCTCGAGCCTGCGCAGCGTGATGTGGCGGCATGTGGGCATCGAGCGCGACGGGCGGCGGCTGCGCGAAGTCCTGGAGATGTTTGAATTCTGGGCCCGCTACACGATGGACAAGATCTTCGACGACCGCGCCGGCTGGGAGGTGCAAAACCTCCTGACCGTGGGGGCGCTGATCACCCAGGCCGCCCTGTGGCGGGCTGAGACGCGCGGCACGCACTACCGCGTGGATCACCCCGAGCCGCGCGAGGAGTTCCGCGTGCACGACCTGTGGATCAAAGACGCTGCTGAGCCGACGCTCCTGCCCGTGCGCGACCCCCAGCCCGCTGAGGCGAGCCAGGCGGTTTCCACCTGATCATTACTTCCCCGCATGCGTCCGGCACGAAAAACGCCCGCTTGACGGTCAGTGACGGCTTGTCTGCGGCGTGCCCCACAGGGCAAGCTCGGAAACCGCCCACGCGCTATGTGCGGGCATGCTCTTGGCCTCCAGGCTGATCCTCAAATAACGCGCCTGAATGCCCAGGCCCTCGCGGATCAGCAGGCTATTGCTCAACTGGATGGCGGGCATCTGCGCTTCGAGCAGAGGATAGAACATCTGGCCGTCGAGGCTTGAGGTTACGGTGATCTTCCCCTCCTTCAAAGCGGGGTGGTTGTGCAGCTCATGCCCGGCCCGCAGGAGGATTTTCTCCAGCATCACCGGCTGGGATAGGTCCACATCGATCTGAATCGTTTCGTCGGCCTTGGGGTACCATGCCACGGTGCCCGGCGAGGTGCGCTCGATCCCGTCAAACAGCTTGCGGCCGTCGGCGTCCGTATAAAACGGCACATCGGGCGCGCGGCTGTAGGCGACGCGGACCGGAAGCTCCTGCTGCGTCCCTTCGTAGTACCGGTTGCCGGTGAGCAGGGGGGCGTTGTCGCACAGGTAATCGCCGAGCCGGGCCGTCGCGCCGCCGGCATTGGCGCTGCGGATCGCTTCCCAGTATTGATCGCGCGAGGCGTGAATCGTGTACGGCCCCCACAGCTTTTGCGGCTCGGGCTGCCAGAGGCTGTAGGTGGTGAACAGCCAGTAATGGCCCAGACGCCGATTCGCCTGAGCGATCTGGGCCGCGAGCTGCCCGGGCGAATAGTGATAGAGATGAAAGCCGGGGATGTAGGTGGCGTGGATCCCCATCGCTTGCAGCCGCTGGGCGTGGCCGACCGCAGAGGGCGTGATGCCGTCGCCGTATTCCAGTTCCGAAGCCACCAGGGCCGGCATGGACGGCGTCCCCAATCCCCTGGCCCAGCCGTCGTGGAACCAGTTGGGCTCGTAATAGAGGATGCCCAGCGCCAGATCGGGGTTGACCGCGTGCACTTTTTCCCGGAACCGCCTGGCCAGGTCCGCGACCAGGCTGCCCTGTACATCGAAGTATGCCTCCAGCAGGCCTCGCTGATGGAGCCATTCATAGCGCTGCTGGGCCGGGGCTCGAAGCGCTTCGCTTACGTTCTGGATGTCTCCCCGCGCACGCATGGCCTGGATGACGCGGGTGAAGGTTTGATCATCGAAGCTGCTTTGCCACCGCCACAGGTGCGCGCCGGAGGCGTACATCTCCATGTCGACCAGGAAGCCCTTGACGTTGGGATACTGCTTGGCCAGCTCCGCGGCGTAGATCGCTTCGCAAAGCAACTGGCCCAGCCAGTATCGCTCCTCGAAGGGGGCCGGCGCCGCTTTTTCGCCGGGGGAGACGTAGCGGTATGGGCCTTGCACGACCGCCTTGTGGTACTCGCCCAAGGCGCTGAGCTGCTTGACGTACTCATCGTGGAAGCCGACGGTGGCGTAGATGTTCAGCCCCTTCTGGCGGGCCATGTTCAGGTAGCGTCGCAGGTCCTGATCGAACTCGGCATCGATGCCCTTCCGAATGACCGTGCCGTCGGTCCCCAGCGCCAGCGACATGGCCGGCGCCGGCCGAAACGCCATGAAATGCGCGTTCATGCCTGATTCCACCAGGCTGCGCACATGATCCACGTGCTGAGTGCCGGCATAACCGCCCCGGATGCCCTCGCTGGCATCGAGCGACGCGTTCGCCGTCCCAAGAGCGAGCAGCGCAACGGCGATGATCCGTGTCGATTTCACGAGAATCTCCTCATGTTATGCATAACGGTCTTCGGAGCGGCATCACCCACCCAGCCGTCACGACCATCAGCAACAACGACGGCTCGGGTATCAACATCGGGTAGCGGCTGGATATCCCGGCGTGGGCGCTGACCGAGCAGCCCGCTGCGGCCGGGTAATCATTACGCCTACTGGATCCGTTGAAACAGCCTGCGCCGCGCGTCCGCGACGCAGGCCCAGTCAGGTAAGCGGTTGGATGCTTCACCCGCGGCGGCGGCGGAGCAGCACCGCCCCAATGCCCAGTGCTGAGAGCCCCAGCGTCGCCGGCTCCGGCACAGCCACGATGTCGATGTAGTTCAGGTTGTAGCCGTTGGACCCGCTGAAGCCGTCGCTGACGAAGTTGAGCTGCCCGTCGGTGACGGTGATCAACTGCTGATCCAGCATGAGGAACTCGCCTGGGTCTAGGAAGACCTTGCCGAACGCCGCGTTTTCGTTGGCTTCGAAACGTAATAATAGAAATGACCACTAATAATTCAATCAAGGTGAAGCCGGCGGAAGGGCGGCGGGCCATCGACCGGCTCAGGCTGCAAAGCCCATGAGGGGGCATTGTACGTGTCTCCTTCAGGAGGAATGGTTCAAGGGGACAGGACCCGTCGATTCACCGACGGTGAGTTGAGGCTCCAGGACGATGGAGCCTTGCCGCGGCGAGCCGTCTTCGATCCAGGACAGCAGCAGGTCGACGGCGTGCTGGGCCTGCTCCTGGCGGTGCTGCGTGATGGTGGTGAGGCGGACTTCGGAGTATTTCCCGATGTCAAGGCCGTCGAAACCAACCACGGACACGTCCTGCGGAACGCGCAGCCCTTGCCGGATCAGGCCCCGCATCACGCCGACAGCGACGACATCGTTGCTGCCGAAGATGAAGGTCGGGCGCGGCCGCATCGCCAGCAGCCGCGGGGCGACCGCGATGGCTTCTTCCAGTTCCCCAATGCCCTCGATGATCCGATCCGGCTTGAGCTCGACCCCCGCTTCGGCCAGTTGGTCCCGAAAACCGCTGACGCGCTCCTGGACCTGGCGGTTGTTCGTCAACGTCGATCCCACGTAAGCGACGGAGCGGTGGCCCAGCTCCAGGGCGTGGCGGGCGACGGCCTCTCCGCCGGCCCGCCGGTCGACCAGCACGCTGGGCCCATCGTGGCCTTCAAGGTGGCCGATGCAGACGGCTGGGAGGCCCGCCGGCAATAGCGATGACAGGTCCGAAGCGGTCAGGTAGTAGCTAGGAGAAGCCAGCAACAGGCCGTCCACCCGATAGCCCAGCATGTCCTTGAAATGATTGCGGGCGATCTGGGCGTTGCGCCAACAGCAGCCGGTGAGCATCCGGTAGCCGCGCTTGCGCAGATCGCGGTCCACGTTGGCCATGATCTCCACCTGGACCTGAATGCTCAGGTCCGGGACCAGATAGCCGATGGCGTAGGTCCGCGCGCCGCGTAGGGCTCGGGCGATAGGGCTGGGGCGATACCCAAGCGCTCGGGCCACTTCCAGGACCCGCTGGCGCGTCTTGGGGGCGTAGAGGTGTGCCTTGCTGCCGCTGAGAATCTGGCTGACCGTGGGGGCCGACAGGTTGGTTTCCTTGGCGATTTGTTTGATAGTGACAGCCATCGGCCACCCACTTATTTTGTTTTCACCACGTTTAGAATATAATTCACCACGTTGTGAAAGTCAACCCCATCTTTCCACGCTGACTCCCGGCAGCGGCCGGGCGCGGGGGCGGGAGAGAAGGGCGAAAAGGCCAAGAGGCTGGTTTTGCCGTATCTTCTTCTCACGTTGGCACGGTTTATCTCCCTGACAGGGACAGTGCATGAGAATTGAGGGGCCTCTCTGCGTCCCGGCGTGACTTCTCCTGGCCTTTCGGGCTTCGTTTCTTTTCCTTCACAGACAATCTTTCACAGACAAGGCTTGCCGATGAGAACGAATTCGCTGGAAGTGCGTGTGGACGGCCCGTACACCGACCCGATGCGTTACGCCGTCGAGGTGCTGCGCCGGGAGCTGGGCGAGCTGGGCGTGGCGGTGAAGGAGGCCGACTCGCAGCGCGGGCAATTGCCGCGGCTGACGCTGAAGGTGGGCAGGCAGCCGGGGCTGGAGCGGCAGGGGTTCGAGGTGAACTGGCAGCCGGCGGTCGACGCTGGCGAGCTGTTCGATCCGGTGTTCAGCTTCAGCCCGGAGGTTGCCGCGGAGCGGATGGAAGTGGGCATGTCCGCTGAGGAGTCCGGCGGCCGGATCATCGGGCACGACGAGGCGGGGCTGCTCTACGGCGTGATCGAATTCGCGGACCGTTGCCGGTCGTACAGCGGATTGCCCACGCGGCCGCTTCAGATCCGCCGATGCCCACGGCTGGAGCTGCGCAGCACGGGCCTGCTCATGATGAAGCGCGGCAGCTACCTCAACTCCATCCACGAGGGGGAGTTCCCCTGGTTCTACAACCGCGACTGGTGGACGCGC
>DASVCG010000282.1:0-7426 GCA_036381755.1 Phycisphaeraceae bacterium
CCACCAGCCCGCGCACCGTGAACAGCGCTTCAGAGGCGTACCTGGCCACGGTCAGGTACGAGAACTGCCGCAGCAGCCGACGCTTCACAGCGGGACCGCCCTTTGTTCGTCCTCCGCCGGGGCGCAGGCCTCCTCGCTCAACCGGCCGTTGATGCATCGCCGGAATAAGTTATCGAATTGATCCGCCACCTTCGGCCAGGCGAACCGCTGAACCCGCTCATAGGCCTGCTGACCCAGGCGGGCGATCTGGCGATCATCGCCCATGAGCTGCACCAGCGCTTGGCGCATCGTCTGGATGTCGCCGGCGTCAACCCGGATCGTGGACTGGCCGATCACCTCCCCGCTGCCAGCCGCTGAGCACGCCACCACCGCGCAGCCGGCCGCCATCGCCTCCAGGAGCACCACGGGGAAATTCTCGCGGTGCGACGGGAAAACAAAGATCTTGGAGCTGCGGTAGAGCTGCGCCAACCGATCGCGCGGCACGAAATTCAGGAATTGCGTCGGCACGCCAAGCTCCGCGGCCAGACGCTCCAGCGCCGGGCGGTACGGCCCGTCGCCGGCCACCACGATCTGCCAGCCCTGCGTGTCCACGCCCTGCATCGCGCGCAGAAAATCCTGCACGCCCTTGCGCTCAAAGAGCCGGCTGGCCAGCAGGATGCGGTTGCAGCGCGGCCCGTTGCTGGGGGGCGGGATGGTCAAGCCGTTGGGGATGATGTGGATCGGAACGTCCAGTTGCTTCTGGATCAGTGACGCCAAGAAGCGGGACGGCGCGGTGATCGCCTTGGCCTGGCTGACGATCCGCCGCCACATCGGCCGCACCAGCCGATGGGCCAGATGGAACCGGTCGGGGTTGTAGCCGGGCACGTCCGAGCCGTGGGCGGTCAGCACGTAGGGCACGCCGGTGACACGGCCCAGCCAGCGTGCCACGACGCCCGAGGGCAGGATGAAGTGGCAGTGGATCAGATCGTGCCGCCTTTGCCGCCAAAGCTGAAGCGCCTGGCGGTAGCTGGGCAGCAGCGTCGTGCCCAGCTCGAAGGTGTTGGCCATGTGCCGACGCCGACGCACGCACCGCACGCGGTAAATCCGCACGCCGCCCACCGTGTCCCGCCGCGGCAGGTCCGGCATCGCCGAGGTGACCACGTCCACCTCATGCCCCAGCGCCACCAGCGACTCCGCCAGGCCCTTGCAGATCGGTGAGCCGCCCCCGCCCACCGGGGGGTACTCGTAACTGAGGCAAAGGATCCTCATCGGCCACCCCCTCCTACCCCCAGACATGACTCCACCACACGGAACTTGCGCCCCGGCGGAGGGTCCAGACTCTTTTCCAGCTTCGCCTCCACCTCCACCGCCTCACCCAGCACGCCTCGCATCACCCGCCGAATCGCCTCCACCGTCGGGCCCTGATCGCTCGAGCCATTGACCTTCGCCTCGTATCGAATCGTGAAATGGCCAAGATCATCCTGGCGGATCTGATATCGGACCACCCCCGGCACCTCCTCCATCGCCATCGTCAACTGGAAGGGCAAAATCACCCGCCCGTCAGCCAGGCGGACGCAATCGACCAGCCGCCCCTCCACGCGCTCGAGGTACGGCATCTGGCCGTTGCCCGCGGCCTGCGCCGGCACAGCCAGGTCGTCCGTGTCGTAGCGGATGAACGGCATCGTCCACAAAGCCAGGTTGGTCACGATGAGCCGGCGAGCCGGCCCGCCGTCGTCAGCGGGCGCGAACTCCACGATGAGCGATTCATGCGAGATGCGAAAGCCCTGCCACGCCGGCGAGCGCCACGCCAGCGTGCCCGTCTCGGTCAGACCGTAAATCTCGTACACCGGACAGCCGAAGGTCTCCTCCAGCAGTTGCCGGGTGGGCGCGTCGAGCGTCTCAGCCGTGGTGACCATCGCCGCGGGGCGGTGAACTGCTATACCCCGCTCGCGGGCGACCTGCGCCATCCGCCGAATCGGCGTCACCCAGCCATACACCAGGCGCGGCCGATATTCGTTGAGCACCCGAAGATTGTCCTCGGGCGCGTCCTTGTAGCTGACGTAGCGCCAGCCCGTCCAGGCCGGCACCTTTTTGTCCCGATGATGATGGCTGGTCACAAAGAGCATCCGCTGCCCCAGCCGGTAGCCGCAACTCTTCAGCGCCCGCATGAACAGCGCTTTGCGCACCAGGCGGTACGCGGTGTCGAAATACATCGCGAACGGCCGGCCGCTGGACCCGCTGGTCTGCTCGCGGACCAAATCCTCCTTCCGGTATCGCCTGCTGATGAGCGAGTCGGGCTCAGCCGCCTGAAGATCGGCCTTGCGGATCACCGGCAGCCGCGACAAATCGTCCAGGCTCCGCAAGTCGTCCGGGCGCACCCCGGCCTGATCGAGCTGCTGGCGGTAAAACGGGATCGACTCGTAAGCGTGGGCGACCAATCCGCGAAGCTTGCGCCACTGCACTTGACGCAGGCGGTCAGCGTCATAGGACAGCGCACGCTGCACCTGCCGAAACGTGAGCCATTGAGACAGGTAATTCAAGGCTGCCTTCTCCTCTCGCCGGCGAATTGAACTGCCGCCGCTTAGGCCGCATCAATTCTCCCGCACCAACCGCTGCATGAAACAGCGGCTGCGCTGAGCAAGCTCCGCGGCGCGAGCGGCCAGGTCGGGAGCCCTCCCCATGACCTTCCGGGCCAGCAGGCACAAATTCTCCACCCGGCGCTGCGCCACGAAATCCGTCACGTCCACCACCTGGTCGGCCAGGCCCAGCATCTGGAACAGGCCGTGAAATTTGGGGTTGTAAGCCAGACCCACCACGGGCGTGCCGCAGGCGGCGGCGAAGATCGTCGGATGCATACGGCCGCCCAACATCAGGCTCATCCTCCCCGCCACGGCCTTGTACAACGCCGGGTCGTCCATCCGAAGAAGGGCGTGGGCCTTGGACCGCATAGCGGCCATCACGGCCTGACAAACGCGGTCGTCGGCCTCGTGTGGCTTATTGTAACTGGGTAGGAAGACAATGTAGCCGTCTTGCTGCTCTACCAGGTTATCAAGCACCTGGGCCAACAGGCGGGCCAGCTCCTCGTTGCCCCGCTGCTCCGAAGCGGGCGTGCCGCGCCACCGCCACGCCAGGCTGTGAGGGATGATTCGAGCGCGGGGCGGGAACCACCGCCGGGGAGCCACGCCGATGAGCGGTCGACCGTCCATCGGCACACCGTGGGCGGCCAAGACTTCTTCAGCCTGCTGAGGCGGGGCGGGCTCGAGCAAGAGCGCCGGATCGGGCACCAGCTCCACGGTTCGCCGGGTGATCCGCTGGGCCAGTTGCTGCGCCAAGGGGTCGCGCACCGAAACGGGGTGAAGCCCGTTCAGCGCGACGCGGGCGAAAAAGCGGCTGACCCGCGCCCGCAGCGGCCCCACGCCCAGCGAGACGCCCGCCACCCGACCGCACCGCAGGCGAGCAAGCAGGACGCGCAAGGCCCAATAAGGCATCTTGACAAGGCTATCGTCGTCCTGGAACAACCCCCCGCCTCCGCAGATCACCAGGTCGCTGTCGCCCGCGGCCTGCCACAAGGCCCACCAGTTGAGCCAGCCCGCGGGCAGTACCTCCGCGCCGAATTCCTGCCTGGCCCGCTGCGGGTGCGAGGAGGTGACCGTCAGCGCCACCCCCTCCGCGGCCTGGGCGAAGGTGCGGCACATCGCCCGCAGGATGGCCCGGTCGCCCAGGTTGCCATCGGCGTCACCGCAAAGAATCAAGATACGCCGCACTTCGCTCATCACCGTACCCCGGCGTAGGCCAGCGGCGAGCCGCCTGCCCCCCCCCGCCAAGGCCACCCCTTTGAGCCTTCCATCGACGGGCAAGGAATCCAAAATTAATTTAACTAACCTAATTTAACTAACCGATCGCCGACAGCGTCCCGTCTTTTATCGGCCGCCTGAGCAACCGGCAATCCTCGCATTCGATCAGCTTCAGCGGGCACGCGCGCAACGTGCAACGCACCGTCTGCCCAGCCAGGACCAGGCCCACCCGCTGGAGTTTTTGGGTTCCACGGCCTTTGATCAGCACGACGTCCCCGTCCCCGATGCCGCCCCGAAGGCGGTCCACCGCCTCCATCACGCTCCCGACCTGCTCCAGGCCGGCCTCGTCGCCGCCGGCGCTGCGCCAGCCGGCGCGGTAGGACCGCCACTGCTTGTGCGTCACATCCACCAGGATCGCGCGGTGCGCCACCTGCGCCAGGTGCGCCCCCACTTCCCGGTAGCAGGCGTTGGGGTTGGGCGGGCTGTTGATCGGGCCCAGGACGACGATGCGTCGCCTGGCGGGCAGTTGGGCCAGGGCGTCCAGAGCAGTGAAGATCGTCTCCAGCGAGCTTTTGTAGTGGTCCAGGAGCAGGTGGCCGCCCTGGGGTAGGTCCACACGCTGGAGCCGGCCGGGCGTCGGGCGCATGGGGGCAAGCGCCTCCGCTGCAGCTTGAGGGTCGTCCCCCGCGACCCAGGCCACCGCCGTCGCCGCTGCGACCACGTACGCCATCGACCGGCCCAGCAACTGGGTCTGCGCCGCCAGCTCCCGCCCCTCCACAGCCATCCGCACGTGCAGCCCTTGAGGCCAGCGGACCTCGGCCTGGAGGATGCGCACGTCCGCCGCCTCGTGGAAGCCGTACGTCACGACACGGGCGGGGGCCTGCTGGGCCATCGTCATCACCGCCTCATCGTCGCGGTTGAGCACCACCGTGCCGCTGGGCCGGCAGCGCCGCACCATCGCCGCCTTTTCGTCGCGCAGGTGCTCGGGCGAGTCGAACATCCCGACGTGCTCGGACCCCAGCGAGGTGACCACGACCACGTCCGGCTGAAGCGCGCGGGCGTAGTGGTCCATCTGCCCCGGCGCGCCGATGCCCACCTCGATCACCGCCCGCCGCCGATGCGCCTGGCGCAGCAACTGCTCCGCCACCATGGCGTAGGCGTTGCGGCCGTCGCTGGTCCAGGGGGGGTCCGGCAGCCCCAGCGCGAGCTTCACCGCCCGCGTGGTGGTGGTCTTGCCATAGCTGCCGATGACCGCGACGACCCGCTGCCGGCGAAGCAGCGTACGCCGGCCGATCGACACCGCGGCCAACGCCGGTCGCATCAGACGCCTGTGCAGGCGGCGGGTGAGCCAATCCTCCCACCACACCAGCCTGAGCCGCCACTCCGCGCCCGTTGTTTGCGCCTGCCTGCCTATCCTTGCCGCAAGCTGCGCCTGGCTCATCGCTTTCCCTCCATCCACCTGCTGTTTAGAGCAGAGGCGGCCCATCCCGCTCCATGCTTGAGGCACGCCCGATCGATGCGATCCCCGACAAAAAAGAGGTGCACATCCCCCTCGGTCGAATGCTATACCTGTGCCGATTCCCTTTCTATTTCTATGCCGTCGAGGCCCGGCCCTGGTGAAAGCGGCTCACAAATATGGATGCGGGGACCAAGCCGGCCGGGCTAGCCCCATCAGCCCCCCCGCCCAACTCGAATAAGACCGCTGAAAGGACGCGGGCGAGGCGGAGCGGTCAGGAATTCAGCAGCCGGGCCAGGTCGTGGGAGCTGCCCAGGGGCGCTACCTGGACCGTGGTGACGCCCCCGTAGATGTCCTGGATCGTCACCGGCGGCTGCTCTTTTGCGTCCGGCGCCAGGACGAACAGCCGCCTGAGCCCCGGCATGGCCAGGTGGTTCACCAACTGCTCAAGCGCCTGGCGCGTGGGCTGCGCATCGAGCGCCGCGACGCCTGAGAGGCCCGGCCCGTCGCGGACGATCAGGGGCGCTTGGCGCAGCAGATGCGCCGCAGCGGGCCAGTGGTGGTCCCAGCGGACAAGCAGGTCGCAATAGGTCGGCTGCCTCTCAAGCAGCGACGCCCCCCAGCGTTTCTTGTGCATCAGGATGCCGTCCGCCAGGCACGGGCGGGTCAGGCCCGCGTGGTAATACCGCTTGCCGCACTGGTGCGCCAGCTCGATGCCGAAGGCGTAGACCGCTGCCAAAGCCCCGTGGTGAACGGGGCCGGTTTCACCCCCCGCGGTGCCCGACGCCACGGCACGGAGGCTGTCGCGGCCCAGGTTGTAGATCCAGCCGGCCAGACGCCGCTGATCCTGGCAGATCCACACCAGGCCGCCCTGGCGGAAGTTCCGGCGAAGTCGGCGGGCGGACCGCACATAAGCCAGGTCGCCGAAACGCTGCTGGGCCCGGGGCACGTACATGTCCCGGTAGAACGCCTCGTAGTCCGCTGGATCGTGCGAAATGTGCCAGGTCAGGCGTTGCTGGCGGATGATCCGCAGGTTGTCACGGTGGCTGCGTCTGGCGCGGGCGGGCAGTCGGCCGTCGGGGGGAACCTCGATGCGGCACTCCACCACCTCGGGCACGCGCAGGCAGAAGCGGTCGATCCGCTGATCCGCCAGCCCCGCGGGCACACGCGCCAGGAACAAATCAGCCTGCGCCGCCAGGTGGTCCAGATCCCCAACCAGGCTCCGCCAGCGGCTGCGGGGGATCGTTTGAACATCGGCGGGCGCAGGGTCAAAAAGGCGTCGGACGAAATACTCGACCGAGGGCTGATCGCCGATGACGATGGCGCTGCCCTGGCCGCTGCCGACGAGCGGGCCTTCGATCCGCCTGGCTGGCGGTGGGCGGCGGCACCAGTCCGAGGCGGTGCGGCAAAAGCGGCTTGCGGCCGCCGCCAGCGGCCGGGGCAACATCCACGCCCCCGGCCGTTTCCACCCCCGCTGGCGAGGAAGACTGTTTGCGGTTTCACTCAATCCTTCGTCTCCTCCCGGGAGGAATCAGCCCGGGCGCCGCGGCGCCTCCTGGCCTGCACCGCCCGCTGGGCAGCGGGGATGCGGCTGCCTGTCGGGGCCGCGGATGAAGGTCCACCGCCACGGCCCCAGCCGAATCTGTCTGACCCAGCCGGCACGCTCGAACCCGCACCGCAAACGGGAGGCCAGGCTGGGGCGGTTGTGCGGTTCGATCAGGAGCAACAGACGCCGCTGCCGCGCCGAGATGGCGTCGCGCAGGATGGCCGTCAGGATCGCCGCCTGGAGGCGCCGGCCGCGGTACTCGGGCCGGGTGTAGGCATCAAAGAGGTACCATTCATCGGGCTCGAAGGCCAGCGCCTGGCCCAGGGTTCTGCTCATCACCCGATCCCGCCCCACCCACGTCGCCGCGGCGATGCCGCTGCGGGTCCATACAGCATAGCCGCGATGCCCCTGGCTCAGATAGCCCAAGTAGTCCTGCGCCTGGGTGCCAGGGCGGAACCGCTGATACGCTTCCAGGTCGCCCGGCTGGAGGATCCTGAGGGTGAACCCCGCTGGCAAAGCGGCATGCCAAGGCTGATCCACCTGCCGCACGAACCACCACGCGCGGCAATAGCCCAGCCGCTTCACCGCCCGCCAGACCAACCCCCAAGGCCCCTCCCGGCGAAGCAGGGTCCGCACCAGCCGCCAGGGCGT
>DASVCG010000283.1:0-8287 GCA_036381755.1 Phycisphaeraceae bacterium
GGCTTATCAGATCACCGAGCGGATCGGCATGCCCGAGTGCCAGCTCACGCTGGCGCAGGCCGCCATCTACATGGCCACCGCGCCCAAGAGCAACGCCTCAGCGATGGCGATCTGGAACGCGATGGCCGACGTCAAGCACAACCGCACGGTCCCCGTGCCCAAGCATTTGCGCGACGGCAGCTACGCCTCGGCCAAGCGGCTGGGGCACGCCCAGGGCTACCAGTACGCCCACAGCTCCTCCACGGGCTTTGTGGACCAGGATTACCTGGGCGTGGACAAGCGCTACTACGAGCCGACCGACCGGGGCTACGAGCATCGGATCGGCCAGTACCTGGCGTGGATCGATCAGCAGCGTCGCCAGCCCCGCTCGCGGGGCAAGCGGGGTGGGGAGGGCCAAGGGTCCGGTGAGGCGGGAAGCCGGCGGGAGTAGTGGGGTTTGGGGCATCTTCTTGCCGAAAAAGAGTGATGAGTACATAGGTAGGTTGATCGCCCCGGCCGGCACGGACCGTCGGCGGGCGTCGATCGGCGCAGGACCCCGGAGCGACAGGGATGGTGCTGAACTCGCAGGCTCCTCGTTTGGGAATCGGCCGACGGTACATGAGCTCTCGCCGCAGGCGGGGGTCGCGCTGGCCCTGGGCGCTGATCGGGGCGGTGGCCCTGGTGGCGGTGATGGGCTATTGGTGGAGCCGTCACGGCGGGGCGCAGGAGACGCGGGCGGAAAGCGACGATCAGCCCGCTGCTGAGCAGATCCCGCCTGCTGAGTCCTGGGCTGCGGCAGGCCCATCGACAGAAGCCGGTTCGCCTGTCCAGTCGACTCCAGCTCGGCCGGCCCCAGCGGCTCGGGCTGCGACGCCTTCCAGCGAGATGCGCCCAGCGGATGCGGCGCCCGCGTCGGCCTCCGCATCGGGGCGGGCTGCGGCGATGCAGGGGAACGCCCCCGCGGCCTCGACTCCGCCGCAGGTGTCGCCGCCTTCGCCCCCGGCGTCTTCGGATCGAGGCTTGCCCGCCAGCCCCGCGCCCACTTTGGCCAAGCTCGCCAGCGGGATGAGCCTGATCGCTGACGGGCGGCTGATCGAGGGCCGTAAGGTGCTGAGCCACCTGCTGTTTGACGAGTCGGCCAGGCTATCGCCCGCGGACGCCCAGACCATCCGCGACACGCTCGCCAGCGTCAACCGCGAGCTGGTCTTTTCCAAGAACGTCCGCACCGGCGACCCGCTGGCGGAGAGCTACCAGGTGCAAAGCGGCGATTTGCTCGCCCGGATCGCCCCCAAGTACAAGGTCACCTACCAGTTTCTGGAGCAGATCAACGGCATCGACGCCCACCGGCTTCAGGCGGGCCAGAAGATCAAGCTCATCAAAGGCCCGTTCCACGCGCGGATCGACAAGAGCGAATACCGCATGGACATCTACCTGCGCGGCCCGGACGGCTCGCCGCTGTACGTGTGCAGCTTCCTCGTGGGGCTGGGCGAGGAGGATTCCACTCCCCTGGGCCAGTGGATCATCGAGCCCGGCCGAAAGGTCGTGAATCCCGATTGGCGCAACCCCCGGACCGGCAAGTATTACCGCTCCGACGACCCCGAAAACCCCATCGGCGAATACTGGCTGGCCCTCAAGGGGACCGACGAGCACACGAAGGACCTGAAGGGCTACGGCATCCACGGGACCATCGACCCGGCGTCGATCGGCTCGAGCGTGTCGATGGGCTGTGTCCGCCTGGCGGACGACGATATCGAGCAGGTCTTCAAGCTGCTGGTGGAGGGGCACAGCACGGTGCAGATCGTGCCGTGATGGGCTGAGCGGGGGGTGATTTTCCTGCTTTCTGACGCCTGATTGGCGGTTTTAAGGCCCGGCGGCGGCGCGGCGGGTGCTGCTGCGGGCCTGTTCGATGGCCTCCAGCACCTGGTTCACGGTGTAGAAATCGCTGTTGAACACTTCCCGGCCCGACGGGTCGAACACCACCAGCACCGGGATCGCCACGCGGCCCACCGCCTGGAGCATCGCGTCGCCCTCGGGGTTGTCGCCGGTCAGGTCCACCTTCATCGGCGTCACGCCCTCCTGGGCCAGGGCCTGCGCGACAGGCTCGCGGTAAAGCACGCTGTGCTCCAGGGCCTTGCAGTTGAGGCACCATTCCGCGGTGAAGTCCATCACCACCACCTGCCCGCGATCCAGGGCATCCTGGAACCGCTGCGGGGTGTAGTGGACCCAGCGGATCGGGCCCGGATCGGTGAGGCGCACGCCGGCGTAGAGCGATGAGGCGATGGCGATGGCGGCGATGGTCGCCCAGGTCAGCCGCCAGCGTCGCACTTGGGTGATGCGGAACGCGCGGTACGCCAGCCACGCTGCTGCGGCGATGACGAAGGCGAACACCGGCCACCAGTAGAGCAGGCTCGGCGGCTCGGGCGGCTGCACCGCCAGGGCGCTTGCGCCTACGCCGATGAAGTAGGCCGCTGCGGCCAGCATGAGCAGGCCCATGACCTGCTTGAGCAGCTCGCTGCCCGGGCCGCTGCGGGGCATGCGTCTGGCCCACTGGGGCCAGGCGGACAGCACCAGGTACGGCAAGGCCATCCCCGCGCCGATGCTGGCGAAGACGGTCAGCGTCACCGTCGGCCGCTCACCGACCGCCCAGGCCGCGGCGCTGCCCATCAGCGGGGCGGTGCACGGCGTGGAGAGCACCGCGGTCATGATGCCGAAACCAAAAGAGCCCGTCAGCGTATCGTGCCGGGGGTTGAATTGATACACGACGCGGGGCAGTTGGATGGCAAACAGGCCGCACATCGCCACGGCCATGATGGCGATCACCACGCCCACGCCGATGCAGAACAGCGGATACTGGAAAAGCTGGTTCGTGGCGGTGATGCCGCTGCCGGTGTTGAGCACGCCGCGCTGGACCATCCCCGCGGTCAAGGCGATGGCGCCGCCCAGGCCCATCCAGAACGCGACCACCCCCAGCGACATGCTCGTGCCCAGGGCCAGGCAGCGCGCCCGGCTGCCCGCTGCGGCGCTGAGGCCCAGGATCTTGAGGGGGATCACCGGCAGCACGCAGGGCGTAAAGTTCAGCAGCAGGCCCCCCGCTGCGGTCACCGCCAGCAGCAGAAGGAAGCCCGCGCCCGCTGCGTGCAGCGAAAAATTCAGCCCGAACACGTCGAACCGCACCGGATTGGACGCTTCCTGAGGGGCTGACTGGCTAGCTTGGCTGGCCTGGGCCGCGGCTTCGGCGTCGAAATCGGCGAACAGGGCGGGGTCCGCGGGGGTGGTCGATATGGCGGCCTCCGGCGGGACGATGGTCAAAGCTGTTTCGATGCTTTGCGTGCGGGGAGGCCAGCAGGTCCGGTCGTTGCAGGCTTGGTAGCGCACCCCCAGGCGGAGCGGGGCCGGCTCCGCTGACGCTGCATCATCCACCGTAACAGGCACATAGACGATGACGCGGCCCTCGTAAACGGGAATGGACTGGGGCTCGCCGGTGTAGTTGACGGTGATGGTGTGCGGCGCGGGCCACTGGAGCGGGCCTAGGCGCAGCGACGGGGGCGCTTGCTCCACCTGGACCGTGGTGGGGATCAGGCCGGGGGCGACCTGGGTTGAGTCCGGGTTGATGTGGAAGCCCTCGCGGATGTTCAGCACCAGGGCCAGGGCCCGCTGATCGCCGGGCTTTGCTTCGGGGATCGACCAGACCGCTTCGACCTGCACCATGTCATCGGTGCGGGCCAGCCTCTGTGCTGTGGCGCGGGGGCTCACCAGCCCGTGCAGCAGCAGTAACGCCACCCCAGCCGCCAGCGTAAGTGTCTGTTTCATGGGCATTTTCATGGGCATAACGGTCCGCGGGCCGACGCTCTTCATAGTTATACCCTCATACGCACCGGGGGGGCCTGGAGGTTCCTGGGGCCCTGGCTGTGGGGGATTGAAGGCGGGGCGGCTGGGTGCCCGATAATACCAACGGCTGATTTAATCCAGGTTGGGCGCTATGGCTGAAGTGCTTGATCAAAATGAGGTTGATGCGCTTCTGGCGGCGGTGGACGCCGGCCAGGTCAAGACCGAGGAGCCCCAGGCGGCTACGCAGGTCTTCTCGCGTCAGCGCATCGGCTCGCGGGCCGGTGGTGTGGAGGTCCGCACCTACGACTTCAAGCGGCCCGAGCGCGTCAGCAAGGACCAGATGCGGGCGCTGGAGAACCTGCACGAGGGGTTCAGCCGGAATTTCGGCGCTGCCCTCTCGGGCTTTTTGCGCACCATCATCGAGGTGAAGGTCGCCAACATCGAGCAGTTGACCTTCAGCGAGTTCATCCACTCGCTGCCCAATCCCACCTGCTTCAACCTGCTTTCGTGCGATCCGCTGGACGGGCACATGTGCCTGGAGATCAGCCCGCTGATCGTCTACCCGGTCATCGACCGGCTGCTGGGCGGGTCGAACGCGGACCTGTTCATTCCCCAGCGGCCGCTGACGGCGATCGAGATGCGGTTAGTCGGCAAGATCCTGGACCGGGCGATGCGGGCGCTGGAGGAGGCGTGGGCCAGCATCCTGCCCCTGCACTTCAAGCTGACCGAAAGCGAGAGCAACCCGGCGCTGGTGCAGATCGTGCCGCCTAACGAGGTGGTGGTGGTGGTGGGGCTGGAGCTGAAGATGGGCGGCCGGGCCGGCACGATGAGCCTGTGCATCCCCTACAACGTGATCGAGCCGGTGGTGAACAAGCTCAGCAACCAGAGTTGGGCGGCCTACAAGTCCGGCAGGCACGACAAGCAGCTTCGCCGGCGCATGGTCGGCCATCTGGACACCGCCAGGCTGCCCGTCGCCGCGGTGCTGGCTGACACGACCATCAAGCTCAGCGACCTGATGGGTCTTCAGCCCGGCGACATCATCCTGACGGAGAAGCCCGCCTCAGCGCCGCTGACGCTGCACATCGGCGGCAAGCGCAAGTTCATCGGCCACCTGGGCCAGTTCAAGGGCAACCGCGCCTTCAAGGTGCTGCGCCCGATCCACCACAAGGACCGGGTTTGATCTCTTATTGCGTTCCACGTTGTGCGCCCCGCGACGACCGCTGGCTGGCGTGCTGGATCAGCGGCGCAAGCGGCTGGTGCGTCAGTAGCAGCAGGGGGCTCATGGCCCGCGTGCCGATGGCGAAGTGGTCCGCCCCGGCTGCGGCGTAGTCGTCGATGTCCGCGGGCGTCGTGATGCCCCCGCCGCCGATGATCAGCAATTCGCTCCCCCACGGCCCGCTGCGCAACTGGCGGATGCACTGAAGCGCCACGGGTTTTAAAGGCTTGCCGCTTAAGCCCCCCGCGGGCACCGGCAGCGTGTTGCAGCAGTGGAACGCGCGCAGCCCCGCGTCGATCGCCTGCTGGGCCATCAGCTCATAATTCACAGGCGGCAGCTTGACGATCACCGCGACGCCCGCTGCTGCGGCCCGCTCGAACAGGTCTTCGGGCCACTCGATCTGCCCCACGTTCGGGCAGCTCATGTTCAGCTCGATGGCCAGGGGTTTGATCGACGCGGCCTGCTCGATCAGGCTG
Source organism: Phycisphaeraceae bacterium (assembly GCA_036381755.1). Lineage (GTDB taxonomy): Bacteria > Planctomycetota > Phycisphaerae > Phycisphaerales > Phycisphaeraceae > DASVCG01. The sequence goes on from DASVCG010000283.1 coordinate 5,500, forward strand.
TACCACTGCTCATCGTCGAAGCCGTGGATGCTCACGATCTTGTCGGACACGTCGACGCGCCCCGCCCGGACGCGCTCGACCAGCCAGGGCATGCCGGGGTTGCGCAAGCCGATCTTGTTGACCCACGCCCTGAGCCGCGGGTAGTAGCGCACGGTCTTGAGCACGCGCCACAGCCGCCCCGGCCGACGCTGCGCGGTGAACGTGCCCAGCGTGGCGGTGGCGCCCGCGGGCTGAATGTAGTTGCCGAACGGCGCGGAGATGATCAGCGCTGCGGGGCGGGGGATCAAGGGGTTTGGGCTCTGGCTGAGGCTCACCGCAGGAAGTATAACGGCCCGTGGTGCCATGAGGCGGGTAGGCGTGGTTAAAGAGATCTTCCGCGGCGCGCTCGATGAGCTGTGCCCGGGTGTGGAGCGCCTGGCGCGGGAGGCGATGGACGCTGGTTGGCGGGTCGATCCGTCCCAGGCGTACTGCTGCCGCTGCGGTGCTTCTGCTGGGCCGGGGGCGGCGACCGTCAGCGGCTGCCCGTTCTGTGCGAATCAGCGGGTTCCCTGGCAGCGGCTGACGCGGCTGGGGCTTTACGCGCCGCCTCTGGACGAGTGGGTTCGGGCGATGAAGTTCCATCGGCAGTGGCGCTGGGCCCCCTGGCTGGGCGGGCAACTGGCGCGGGCGATCGGGCCGGTGGAGGCGGAGCGGGTGATCGTCTGCCCGGTGCCGATGCACTGGCTGCGCCGCTGGCGTCGCGGGTATGACCAGGCGACACTTTTGGCGCGCGAGGTGGGTCGGCGGCGGAACTGGCCAGTGGCGTCGCTGCTCCGCCGCAAGCGCCTGACGCTGCCTCAGGTGTCGCTGCCGCCCTCGAAGCGGGCCGCCAACGTGCGGGGCTCGTTCGCGATCGTGCCGGTGGACCTGACCGGCTGTCATGTGGTGCTGGTGGATGACGTCAAGACCACCGGGGCGACGCTGGGGGCTTGCGCGCGTCTGTTACGCAAGGCTGGGGTTGAGGCGGTGCACGCTGCGGTGGTGGCGGTGGCGGATCCCCAAGGACGCCGCTTCGCCTTTAAGTAGCCTTGCTGGGAGGATTCGCCCGCGCCAAGAGCGCCAGGTATTCCACGTTGCCGCCCTTGCCGCCGACGATGGGCGAAGGCATGCACGCCAGCACGGTCACGCCCAGCGTGGGAAGTTCGTCGAGCACGCGCTGGAGCACCGCCTGGGCCTGCTCGCTGCTGAGCACGCCGCCTCGCCTGCTGCGCAGGGCCTGGCGGGAGGCTTCGTAGTGCGGCTTGATGAGCGTGATGATGCGGGCGGAGGGTTCTTCCCTGAGCCAGCGCAGGGCCGCGGGGACGGCCCGCTGCTGCCGCGTCCAGCCCAGGTCGAGCGTGACCAGGTCGCAGCCGGGGAAGTCCGCGATAGTTTCACGCGGGTCTGCGTGCAGGGCGTTGGTGCGTTCCAGGACGACGACGCGCGGGTTCTGCCGCAGCTTCCAGGCCAGTTGGCCGTAGGCGGTGTCCACCGCATAGACCTTGGCGGCGCCGTGCTGGAGCAGGCAGTCGGTGAAGCCGCCGGTGGAGCAGCCCAGGTCGGCGCAGGTCATGCCTGTGGGGTTGATGTGCCAGGCGTTGAGCGCTGCCTGGAGCTTGAGCCCGCCGCGCGAGACGTAGGGGCCGGTGGGCGGTTCCGACGAGTGAGGTTCGGAGGGGCAAGAGGGAGGCATGGGGCTGCGAAGAGATCAGGGAAGGCAGGGGGGAAGCGATTACGAAGCGATCACGAGCCGAAGGGGCCCGCTGGGCAATGGAGCCGACCGGGATCGAACCGGCAACCTCGTGGTTGCAAACCACGCGCTCTCCCAATTGAGCTACGGCCCCGAGGAGCTTGACATCATATCAGCTTCGCTGGGCCCAGGCACGCAAGCGGGCGCCCGCGATGGGTGATTCGCGATGTGTGATTTTCTGGTTCCTGCCCCCTCGCTTTTTGCTTAGCCCCCTCACCCTACCCTCTCCCCCCGAGGGGGAGAGAGGGCTTATGAACGTACCCCTGCCTTTTGATGTAACCCCGCTCTTTCTTCGCGGACGGGGGAGGGCTTTGTTGATGTACCCCCGTCTCTTCTTGGTGTACCCCGCGTCTTTTGATGCAGCTTCAGCCGCGCCCCCGTTGGGGGCGGGCTATTGGATGCAGTTCCATCCGTGCGCCCACTGGGGGCGGGCTATGTGGTTCGTCTTTTCCTACCGTCTGCCCCCTACCCTCTACCCGCTATTTTCAGACGTTGAAGTACTTGGCCTGGGGGTGGTGCACGATGATGGCGCTGGTGGATTGCTCGGGGTCGATCTGCCAGTTTTCGGTGAGTGTGCAGCCGATCCGCTGGGGCTCGAGCAGGCGGAAGAGCTTATCGTGATCGCTTAGCTCGGGGCACGCCGGGTAGCCGAAGCTGTAGCGCGAGCCGCGGTAGTGCTGCGTGAACAGCTTGCGGATGTCGGGGTCGTCCTCGTGGTCGATGCCCAGCTCCTGGCGCATGCGCTTGTGCCACATCTCCGCCAGGCCCTCAGCGGACTCGACGCTCATGCCGTGCAGGTAGAGGTATTCGCTGTAATTGTTCGCTTCGAACAAGGCCCGCGTGCGCCGCGAGGCCTCGGGGCCCATCGTCACGCAGCTCATCCCGATGACGTCGCGCTGGCCAGACTCGACGGAACGGAAAAAGTCGCTGATGCACAGCCGTTTACGCTCGCGCTGGCGGGGGAAGGTGAAGCGCTCGATCTCGCGGCTGTGGTCCTCGGGGTCGTAGATGATCAGGTCG
>DASVCG010000284.1:0-3185 GCA_036381755.1 Phycisphaeraceae bacterium
TTTAAGGAGCCCTCTAAGAAACCCCCATCAGCCCGCCCCGCGACGACAGCAGCGGGCAGGCGGTAGGGGGCAGGGGGCAGGCGGTAGAGGGCAGGCGCAGACAAACCACAGAGGCACAGAGAAGAAAGACAAGCAAAAGAGATTGAGAATTGGGAGTTGGGGATCGCCAATCGCTGATGGCAGACTGCTTATTTTTTTGAAGGGATGCCGATGGCAGCAGTAACCATCCGCGGCTGGGAGGCGTAGTAGAGAATCGGCCAGTGAAGATCGGTCACGGCCTTGGGGCCCGTGTCCGCGGTGCGTGGGCGGCGAAGTTCTGTAATCGCTCTAAGCTGGGTAGCCGATAAACACAAGAGCATGGCCGGTTCTCACCTTTTGATCCTCAACAGCGGCGGGCTGCGCAGCTTGGTGGCCACCGCGTTGACGTTGAGCCAGGTCGATCGCCGGCGTGTCACGTTTCTGCACGTCGTCGACGGCCGAGCCAACGCCCCGGTCCGGCTCGACCACCTGCACCGTCAGGCGGAGCACTTCCAGATCGACCGCGTTCTGGAGGTCGACATGCCCCACCTGTACGCCCATGGCCAGGGCCGCACGGCCGAGGGAGGGGCCGCTGGCCCGCTGGTGGGGCCGCAGCTTTTGCTGACCGCCATGGCCCAGGCGCATCTTCATCACGCTGGGCGGGTGATCTGGCCTATTTCGTGCAATAGCGAGGTCCGTGCTGTGGCCCAGGCCACCGAGCGGATGATGCTGTGCAACCAGCTCGCTGAGACGGAGTTTTCGCCCGGCCCGTGCCCTTACGTGGAGGCTCCGCTGCTGGAGCTGAACGATCAGCAGGTGATTGAGCTGGGGGCCCAGATGGGCGTGCCGTGGGGCTTGTCCTGGTCGTGTGCGGGTGCGGGCGAGTCGATCTGCCGCACGTGCCCGGCCTGCCGACGACGTAACACCGCCTTTACCAAAGCGGGGCTGGCTGACCCGCTGGAGAGCCCCCGGCGGCTGCGGATCCGTCGGCCGCATCAAGAAGTCTGACCCCGCGCCTGATTGTAGACATTGGTTGCAGGCGATCCGCGAGGCGCGGCGCACGAGCCGCGGCCCTTCATCCTGCCCATCGCGTCGAAGTGGTTTTTGGCGGCTATTTGGAAGCGTCACCAGTCCAGATCGGTTTTCTGGCCGGTCAGCTCGCCGATGCGCTGGGCGATCAGCTCGTCGCGCGTCTGGCTGCGGGCCTGGAGCTGAGCGCGGAGCAGCTCGATCTGCCGCTCCAGGCGCGTCAGCTCATGCTCGCGGATGCGCTGGCGGATCTCGAAGTGCTCGCGCACCGCGGTCTCCAGCTGCTGGCGCAATGACTGGGCCTGCTGCGGGTCCGCCTGCGCCTGGTCCTGGGCGGCGCGCAAGTCCGTGGCCAACTGGTGGCTGCGGTAGGCCAGCTTCACATCCTGCACGCGCAGCTCGAACAGCTCCGGGTCCACCCGTTGCAGTTCCAGGAAGTGACGCAGCCGAGGGAACTCGCGCTTGATCGCCGCCTGCACGCTCTCCGGGTCTTCCTGCTGCATCTGCTCAAGCCGCTGGGCCAGGTCCGGCCGAATCTGGCGGATCACGGCGATGGCTTGCTCCAGCTCATCTGGTGAAAGCGGCTTGGACGACCAGCCCCCGCGCCGGCCATCCTTCTTCCACGAGTCATGATCGTGATCATGGTCGTGCTCAGGCGCGGACGGCTGCGTTGACGCGGAAGGGGCGGTCTGGCTGGCAGCGTCGTGCCCCTCATGGGCCGCGGCTGGCTGCCCCATCAGGAGGGCCAGCCCGCCCAGCAATAGCCCCGTCAGCATCCGCCTGCTCGTTGCCTGAAAGGTCATAAGCAAAAGCTCCTTGGGCTCCGGACGATCAGAATACGCCGTAGCTGGCCTCCGCGGTCAGTTGCCACAGTTCCGCCTCAGCGACCGCCTCGGCCATGGGGTCCGTGGGCCAGACCGATTCCGCCTGGGCCAGGTCCATCTGAACCGACAGCCACTCGATCTGCTCATCCAGAGGCGTCAGGTCGGAGTAGCTGACGCTGGCTAACCGCCTCAGTTCCTGGTCCAGGGGGATCAGATTCGCCTGGGCGTGCACAGCGGAAGCAGGGGCGGGAGCGGGCGAAGCGGGCGGCTGCTGCACCACCCACGGGGCCAGGAGCCCGGCCAGGAGGAGCACCGCAGCGGCTGCGGCCAGGCCCCAGGCCCGCCAGCCGATCCGCGCCACCACCGCTGAGCGGGCCGGCTTGGCCAGATGGGGCTGCGTCGCCTGCACGATGCGGTCCGCCAGGCCCGCTGGCGCAGGCGGGGGGGCCAGCGCTTCATCCAGCAGCGCGTCCCACCAGGGGTCCACGCTGAGCTGCGGCTGTTTGGGGGTGTGAGGTTCGTTCATCGTTTGATCCTCCTGGGCCGTGGACCCCATCTGGGGTTGGGCCCGATCTATCCTGCGGCTAGGCGGTCAAGGCGTGCTGGGGGTTCCGCAGCCGGTGAGCATCCGCCTGAGCTTGGCGATGGCCCGATGCTCGCGGGCCAGGACGGTGCCCAGCGGCTGCTTGAGCATCTGGGCGATCTGGGCGAAGCTCAGGCCCGCGGTGTGCCGCAGGTGCAAAAGCTCCTGCTCCGCGTCGCTGAGACGGGCGATGGCCGCTTGCAGCAGCGTCACCTGCTCAGCCCGGCTGGCGGCTTCGAACGGGTCGATCGCGGGCTTGGGCCCGCCCGCCACCACCTCCTGCTCGGCCAGCGTCCATCCGCCGACCTGCTGGTCCCGCGGCGGGCCGGTGCCCATGTCCATCGTCAACGCCTGCCGCCGTCTGCGGCGCATCTCGTCCCGCAGCCGGTTCATCGCGATCCGAAACAGCCACGCCTCGAACCGCCCACGCTCCTGGTATCCCCCCTCCCGATTGCGAAGCATGCTCACCACCTTCACAAAGGTGGCCTGTGTGATCTCCTCAGCCAGATCCTGGTCGCCGCACTGGCGAACCATCAGCCCATACACCCGCGGCGTGTAGGCATGCACCAGCATGCGCCAGGCCTCGTCTTCCCCCGCCATGGCCCGGCGGATAATCTGGCTCAGGGACGTATCCAGCGGCTGGTCCGTCATGAGGGCGGCCCTTGAGTTCAACGCCCGGCCCCATACCGCTATTGCCCGGCCCACGCCCCCCAGCCCCCGGAAGTATCCCC
>DASVCG010000285.1:0-2489 GCA_036381755.1 Phycisphaeraceae bacterium
AGCTCCCCGCGGGCACGGTGCCCGACGGCATCGCCATGACTGCGGAGGGCGAGCTGGTCATCGCGTGCTACAAGCCGGACGCTCTTTTCCTGGGCGGGCTCGACGGAAGCGTGCGGCTGCTGCACGAGGACCCGACCGGCGAGCTGCTCAACCGGCCCACCAACGCGGCCATTCACGACGGCCGGCTGTACATCGCCAACTTGGGGGGATGGCACTTGACGGTCGTGGACACAGCGTTGACCGCAGGCCCCATCCATCATCCGAGGCTTTCATGAGTATTCACCTACGAGGCATCACGTGGGACCATCCACGCGGCCGAGATCCCATGGCGCCTGTCAGCGCGGCCTTCGCGCAGACCCCAAGGGGGCGATCCGTTCGAATCGACTGGGATGAGCAGCCGCTGTCCGGCTTCGAGAGCCGGCCGCTGAGCGAGCTGGCGAGCCTTTATGACCTGCTGGTGATCGATCACCCGCACGTGGGCGAAGCAGCGGGCTGCCTGTTGCCCCTGCCGATGATCGCGGATGCGTTCGTTGGGCCGAGCCTGGCCAGCTATATTCAGGATGGTCAACTGTGGGCCGTCCCGATCGATGCGGCGTGTCACGTCAGCGCGTACCGGACCAGCTCGATGCCCGGCGCGCCGTCCGATTGGTCACAGGTGCGCGAGCTGGCCCAAGTCGGGACGCGGATCGGGCTGCCGCTGGCGGGCGTGCACGCGCTGATGGGCATGTGCACGCTGCTGGCAAGCCTCGGCGCGGAGCTGAGCCCCGAGCGGGGCTGGCCGGACGACGACGCGATGGCGGAAGCCGCGACGCTGTACCGCTGGCTGGTGTCGGTCAGCGATCGCCGGAGCCTGCGGTGGAACCCGATCCAAGCGCTGGAAGCGCTGGACGCCGGCGTGGTGGACTACATCCCGATGACCTTCGGCTACTCGGGATTCGCAACGGCGGCGCTGCGTTTTGCGCCCGTGCCCGCCTGGACGCCGGAGCACGGGCCGACGGGGGCGGGCGTGCTCGGCGGGACGGGGCTGGCGGTGTCCAGCTCGACGCGCCACACGGAAGCCGCCATCGCGTTCGCCCAGTTTGCCGCCTCGGAGTGGACGCAGGTGAATCAATGGGCTCAGAACGGCGGGCAGCCGGCGCACCGCGCCGCGTGGGAAAAGCTCGCTGTACCGGGCACGTTCTACGGCGACACATTGGCCGCGTTCGCCCGCGCCTACGTGCGGCCGCGCTTCCCGGGCTGGAATGCCCTCCAGACACGCCTGGGACACACCATCGAAACCTGGCTCGCGGACGATAGCGCGTCCATCCGGGATTTGATCAAGCGATTGTGGACTGATTGGGAAACATCGCGGGAATTGGTGGTATGAAGATCACTCGGATTGACTGTCACGTGCTGGTGGTGCCCGAGTACGACGCGGACGCCTGCTCCTCGGCGCAGGACGACCTGGTGGTCGTCGTCCACACCGACGAGGGGGTCTGCGGTATCGGCGAGACGGACACCAACCCCTGGATCGCCCGCGAGTGCATCCGCGCCCGCGGCACCCACTGCATGGGGCGGGGGCTGGAGGAGATGCTCCTGGGCGAGGACCCGATGCAGCCCCAGCGGATCTGGCAGAAGCTCTACACCGGCTCGAAGATGACCGGCCGGCGGGGCGTGCTGGTCTGCGCCCTGGGCGCGATCGACATGGCCCTGTGGGACCTCCGCGGCAAGGCGCTGGGCAAGCCCGTCTACGAGCTGCTGGGCGGGGCCGCCAAGGACCGCATCACCCCCTACGCCAGCCTGCTGCCCACCGGCCGCACGCTGGAGGAGTACACCCAGAGCCTGGTCGCCAAGGCCCGGCAGGCGAAGCGGCTGGGGTTCACCGCGGCCAAGATGGAGGTCTGCGTCAAGGGCCCCTACGCCCACAACGCCCTGCGGGAGGGCGACGAGGCGATCGTCCAGGTCGTCGCCGCCTGCCGCGAGGCGGTGGGGCCGGACTTCACCATGATGGTGGACGTGGCCTACTGCTGGCCAAGCGCGGAAGAGGCGCTAGAGGTGCTGCGCCGGCTCGAGCCCTACGACGTGTTCTTCCTGGAGACGCCGATCGACATCGACGACCTGGCGGGGTACGCCTACCTGGCCCAGCGCTCGCCGATCCGCATCGCCGCCGGGGAGTGGCAGAACACGCACTGGGAGTTCCTGGACCTGGCCGACCGGGGCCGGGTGGGCGTGCTGCAGCCGGACGTGGGCCGGGTCGGCGGGTTCACCGAGGCGGCGAAGGTCGTGCGGATCGCGCAGGAGCGGAACCGGCTGGTCGTGCCGCACTGCTGGAAGAGCGGGATCGGGATCGCCGCCAGCGCGCACCTGTGCGCCGCGGCGGGGTGCTGCCCGTACATCGAGTACCTGCCCGCGGAGCTGAGCGAGTCGCCGCTGCGCCGCGAGCTGGCCGACGAGGGCCTCACGATGACCGACGGCCGGATCCCCCTGCCCGACAAACCCGGGCTGGGGGT
>DASVCG010000286.1:0-4236 GCA_036381755.1 Phycisphaeraceae bacterium
GACGATCAGCAAGGACCACGGCTGGCCCGCGCAGGATTTTGAGCAGGCTGACCCGTTCATGCAGACGCTGCTGGGCAAGAGCCGCGAGGAAGCCCGGCAGATGATCGTGCAGTGGTTCAAGGAGCACGGCCTCCTGGAGGACGTGCGGCCGTACCGCCACAGCGTGGGCCACAGCTACCGCAGCCACGTGCCCATCGAGCCGTACCTGAGCGACCAGTGGTACGTGGCGGTGCGCGCGCAGATTCCTTCGCTGCCCGATGAGGGCACGCTGGCGGGCACGGACCTGCCGGTCAACTCGCTGGCTGGGCTGGCGCTGCGCGCGATGGCGGAGGACCAGTACCAGTTCTCGCAGGGCACGGAGAACCTTCGCCCGCGCAATTCGCAGTTGAAGGAGTGGGAAGGGCACCTGCGCTTCTACCCCGACCGCTACGCCCGGACGTTCCAGACCTGGCACGAGAACATCCGCGACTGGTGCATCAGTCGGCAGCTCTGGTGGGGGCACCGGATTCCGGTGTGGATGAAGGAAGGTCCAGAGATCCCCGAATCGATCGAGCTTCCTCAAGATTCCGATTCGAGTGTTCTGACTTGGATTGGAGTGGAAGTGAAACCTGACTTTACCAAGCGAGTTGCGATTCAAGGATCGTATGACCGGCAACGCCGTGTAGGGGTCGCATATGCCTGTGTTGCTCCGGGGAATCCGGACATCGAAAAGTTTCTGAACGACAATGGATGGTCACAAGACCCCGACGTTCTCGACACCTGGTTCAGCAGTGCGTTGTGGCCGCTGAGCACGCTGGGCTGGCCGCGGCCGGAGGATTTCCCCGAGGAGTTCCCCGAGGGCGACGCGGCGCTGCGCGCCTGGAACCCCACCAACGTCCTGTGCACCGCGCGCGAGATCATCACGCTGTGGGTGTCGCGCATGGTGATGTTCAACCTTTACCTGCGCGACTGCCTGCCGTTCCACGACGTGTTCATCCACGCGATGATCCAGGACGGCCACGGGCAGAAGATGTCCAAGAGCCTGGGCAACGGCGTGGACCCGATGGACATCATCCACAGCCACGGCGCTGATGCGATGCGCTTCACGCTGGCGCAGATGACCACGCAGACGCAGGACGTGCGCATGCCGGTGGACCTGATCGACCCGCACACCGGCCAGACCTTCGAGCCCAAGTTCATCACCACGTCCGCGGGGTACAAGGTGATGGCGCCGGTGCAGGAATCGCCCGCGGACCCGTCGAAGAAGATGGTCACCAGCTACGGCGTGGCGTCGGGCCAGGTCAAGCCTTCCGACCAGACGCCCCTGGCGCGGAACACCAGCGGCAAGTTCGACCTGGGTCGCAACTTCGCCAACAAGCTCTGGAACGCGGTGCGATTCGCGATGTCGAACCTCGAGGGCCAGGACAGCCAGGCTGATGAGCCTGCTGCGGTGGAGGCTTCGAGCCTTTCGCTGTCGGATCGGTGGATTCTCTCGCGGCTGGCGCGGACGATCGAGTCCTCCGGCGTCGCGCTGCGCAACTACGAGTTCAGCGGCTACGCGCAGGGGCTGTACGACTTTTTCTGGCGCGACTTGTGCGACTGGTACATCGAGACGATCAAGCCCACCGTGCGGAAGAGCGCGACGCAGCGGGCGGTGCTGGCGGCGTGCGTGGACGCGTCGCTTCGGCTGCTGCACCCGGTGATGCCGTTCATCACCGAGGAGCTGTGGGCCCACCTGAACCGGACGGTCTCCCGCCGGGGCCTCAAGGGCCTGACGCTGCCGGGGAGCGACCTCTTGATCGAGGCGGCCTGGCCCCGGGCTGAGCGGTCGCTCGTGGATGAGCGTGCTGAGGCGCAGTTTGAGCTGGTGCAGCGGGTGGTGAGCGCGGCCAGGCAGGTGCGCACGCAGTACGCGGTGCCCCCGCGTCAGACGGTGGACATCTCCGCCAAGGCCCCCGCGGCCATCGCGCAGCGGCTGCTGGAGCAGAAGGAACTGATCGAGGTGCTGGCGAACGTGCAGGGGCGCGAGATCGGCCCGCGGGTGGACAAGCCCGCCGACGCCGCGGTGGCCATCACCGGCGATATCGAGCTGTACCTGCACGGCCTGGTGGACCCGGCCGCGGAGAAGGCCCGCCTGCTCAAGCGCGCCGCGGATCTGGAGAAAACCATCGCCACGCTGCGCAGCCGGCTGGCGAATGAGAATTACGTCAGCAAGGCGCCGGCGAAGCTGGTGAACGAGACGCGCGAGCAACTGTCCGCTGCGGAGCGCGAGGCCGAGGCCGTCCGCCAGCAACTGGCGACGCTGGGGTGAGCGCCGGTCGACCCGCTCGCAGGGAACGCCTCCCGCGCGCCTCGTGCGCCCTCTACAATCCCCCATCATGCCGCGCTTCAAAGACCAGGCCATCTGCATCCGGCACTTCGACTGGTCGGAAACCAGCCAGGTCGTCGTGCTCCTGACCCAGCAGCACGGCAAGGTGCGCGGGCTGGCCAAGGGCTCCAAACGCACCAGCCCCTCCAGCGTGCAGCGGTTTTCCGGCGGGATCGAGCTGCTCACCCGCGGCGAGATCGTCGGCGTGATCCGCCACAGCAGCGAGCTGGCCACCCTCACCGAGTGGGACCTCCAGGACGACTACCACCACCTCCGCCGCGATCTGGCGGCGCAGCAGATGGGCCTGTACGCAGCGGACCTGGTCAACGCCCTGACCGCGGAGCACGACCCGCACCCCCGCGCCTTTGCGGCACTGGATCGGTTTCTCCAGGACCTGCAAGCCCCCGGGCAGCGACAGGCGGCTTTGCTGCGGTTCCAGTGGGATTTGCTGAGCGACTGCGGCTACCAGCCCGAGCTGTGGCAGGACGTGCACACCGGCCAACCGCTGCCGCAGCGGGCGGCATACCGCTTCGACCCGCGGGGCGGCGGGCTGACCGAGCAGGTGGGGGATGAGAAGTGGGAAGTCCGCAGGCAGACGGTGGAGCTGCTGCGACAGGCCGCGTCGGGCCCTGTCCCCAGCGACGCTGACCCCGACACCCTCGTGCGCGCTAATCGCCTGCTGTGCGTCTACGTCCGCTGGATCCTCGACCAGGAGCTGCCCACCATGCGGTTCGTCCTGGGCGGCAACAAGGGCTGAGGCGGCGTGCGATCCGAGGGCTTTCCGGGGGACATTTCCTTATCGCTGACTGGGGAATAGGGCTTATTGCATCGCTGGGGCGGCTGGCGGGCTGCTGGGGGGGCTTGGCGCGTCGGGGCCGGGCGCTCGTGCAATAAGGCAGGATCAGCGGCGTTGAATCAGCGAGATGTGGGCGCCCCGCGGGCCGCGGTGGATCCGGCGGCAGCACGCAGCGGGGCGGTGGCTGCTAGCGCATCTTAAGCAGCCTCGCTTTTTGACTGATGGGATGGACACCCAAACCGCCCATAGGGGCAAAGGAGCCGTTATGGCAGGTCGTCGATGGACGCTGGGACTGGCGTTGTCGGCTGTGCTGGCGGGGGTCGTGGCGTTGCCGGTGTGGTCTCAGCCGGGGGGGGATGACGGCCCGGGTCGGCCGCGCGGGCCAAGAGGCGAGGGCAGGGAGTTCAGGCAGCGCGATCCGGAGCAGATGCGCCAGCGGTTCTATCAGCAGATCAAGGAGCAGCTTCAGTCTTCGGATGAGGAGTGGGCGGTCATCCAGCCACGGCTGGAGAAAGTCTGGGAGCTTCAAAGACAGTCCCGCGGGATGAGGGGGATGATGATGTGGCGCGGCCGTGGGGAGGGCGAGGGGCGGTTCGGCGGCCCCCCGAGAGGCCGTGAGGACCAGGGCCCGCAGGCGGATGAGCCGCCCGTGGCCGCCCGCACGCGCGAATTGGCGGAGTTGCTGCGCGGCCAGGATGATCCCCAGCCCGACCAGATCCGCACCGCGCTGGACGCTTTGCGGGAAGCCCGACAGCAGCAGGAGCAGGAGCTGGCCCAGGCCCGCCAGGAGCTGCGCGAATTGCTGTCGCTGCGCCAGGAGGCCACGCTGGTGCTGATGGGCCTGCTGGACTAAGTCAAGCGACTTCATGGGAGTGTTCGTGACCGACGGGATGCTCAGGGCGATGCGGGACGCGGGGCTGCTGGATGAAGAGGCGGCCCGGCGAGCGCAGGAGCTGTGCGCCCAGGGGCAGCGGCTGGACGAGGCGGTCCGGCGAGCTGCGCCGGTGGAGGAAGGCCGCCTGCTGGGTTTTTTTGCGGATTACCTGGGGGTTCCGCTGGTTGATCTTCAGCAGCACCGTCCGGGCCGGGAACT
>DASVCG010000287.1:0-8855 GCA_036381755.1 Phycisphaeraceae bacterium
GCCTGCGGCGAGCCGGCAAAGCCCAGCACGCCCAGCGACAAGACGTGATCCTCCGGGAACACGCCCTTGCCCTTGGGCGTGGTGGCCACGGGGATGCCCAGCCGCTGGGCCAGGCGGATCAGCTCCTGCCAGGCGCGCGAGAGGTACACCCCGTGCCCGGCGAGGATGGCCGGTCGGCGGGCGTGGATCAGCAGGTTGCACGCCGCCTTGACCGCCTGGCGGTCGAAGCACAGCGGCTGGGTGCGGTACTCCTTGGGCGGCCGGCCGGACCAGGGCGTCGCCTTCCGCTTGGCCAGGTCCGCGGGCAGGTTCAGGTGCACCGGCCCGGGCCGGCCGGTCAGCGCCTTGCGCAGCAGCGATTGGACCGTCTCGGCCGTCTTGGCCGCTGACAGCAGCATCAGGCTCGCCTTGGTCGCTGAGCGGTACAACTCCACCACGTCCAGCCCCTGCACGGAGCTTTCCTGTGCCGCCCCCTTGCCGAAGGCCGAGATCGCCACCTGGGCGGTCAGCACCATCAGCGGGATCGAATCCAGCCGCGCGCAGGCCACGCCGGTCAGCGCGTTGGTCGCGCCGGGCCCGGTCGTTGCGCAGCACACGCCCAGCCCGCCCCGGACCCGCGCGTACCCGTCGGCCATGAACGCGGCGCCCTCCTCGTGCTTGGTGATGATCGGGCGGATGCGGCCGTTATCGAAGATCGCCTCGTACAAGGGCATCAGCGGACCACCCGGAATGCCGAAGATGTACTCGACGCCTTCGCCTTCGAGGTATCGCACCAGCAACTGCACTGCAGACAGGGACTCATTCTCCACGTCGGTTCCTCCACCCCAACGCCGGCCCGGCCGCCGTTCGCCAGTCCCCCTGACCGCGACCCAGACCGGCCATTCCTTAGAAAAAAGACCTGCGAACTTAATTCATTCCGCTTGGTGTCAACTCATCATGCATGTGGTGTCAGACCTTCGCGATGTTCGCGACGCGCGCCGGTTCACCCCGGCCGACCAGCCCGCCGACCCCCGCGCAGACAAGCACCGTGACAACCCTCTAGGGTTCCAACGGGCTGCCCCCGACTTGCTTGCCTCCACGACAAAAGACAGGAGCGGGGAAAGGATGCCTCTCAAGATGAACCACGAATCACTCCGTCGCAATGAGAACACCCGCCAGCCAGGCTGTGTGAAGGATGGATGGGTCACAAGCCCACGGGCATTCCACCTCCTCCCCCCACTCTCAGTTTAATAGGGTAGCCTTGCTATGGAAAACAAAATTCTGCCGCTGATCATTAAACGCTTGCTGGAGACACTTGCCGGCCGGGGCGGCGCCTGGCGGCACGGGCGCCTGACGCAGCAGCTTTTGCGCCCCGCCGAGGCAGCCCCATCCGCACGAGGCGACTCATCGCGGCCCCAGGGCGGGCAGCGCCGGCCATTTGGCAAAGTCTTCCAGAAATGCGCAGACTTCCCCGATGATCGCGTCTAACAGGGCCTGGCCCTTTTCCGCGGTCGCCGCGGTGGGCTGACCCATGTTCCCGCTGGCGGTGAGCCGGTGAAACCGTCGAAACGTGTGAATACGCCCGCCCCCCTCGCTGCTCGCCCACGCCCGACTCAGCGCCGGCAGCGTGTCCACAGCCCGCCCCTGCTGCACCAGGTCCGGCCGAATCGCCAGGATCAGCGACGTCTCATACTCGCACGCGTGCGTGATCCTCGGCGTGGCCATCCCCTGATGTTCGGGGCCGATCGCGTCGCGCGCCACCGACCACCACGACGCAAACGCCAGGGTCCTGCCATCCGCGTCGTCGTCAATCGCCACCAATTCGCTCAGCGCCTGCGACACGGGCACCTCGTTGCCCCCGTGCCCGTTAAGGAAAAAGATCCGCTCAAACCCCGCGCCCATGATGCAGCGGGCGACATCCTGGATCACCTGGCTGTACAGCGAGGGACGCAGGCTGATCGTGCCCGGAAAGTCGCGGTGATGGTGCGAGCTGCCCAGCCAGAGTGCGGGGACCAGCACAATCCGGTCGGACATCCGCTTCTCCACCGCTTGAGCCACGGTGTCCACCTGAAACGTGTCCACCCACAGCGGCAGATGGTGCCCGTGCTGCTCGCACGAGCCCAGCGGCACCACCACCGGCATCGACTTGTCCGCGTCGCGGATCTGCTCCCACGTCTGCTCATGCCAACGCATTCAGCGGCCCTTTTTGCTTTCAGCTTCCCTGATGCGCAGCCCCGGCGCCGCGCACCGCGATCACATCAATCTCCACCCGAATCCCCAGCAGCACCGACTGCACCAGCGTCCGCGCCGGGTACGGCTGGGCGAAATACTCGGTGTAAACCGCGTTGAAGCGGTCGTAATCGTTCATGTCCGACAGGTGCACCGCCACCTTCACGCAGTCGGCCAGCGTGCAGCCGGCCTCCTCCAGAATGGCCTGGATGTTCTGGATCGTCCGCCGGGTCTGCTCCTCGATCGTGTCGCCCACCACCTGGCCGGTCTGAGGGTCCAACGGGCCCTGGCCGGAGACAAAAACCCAGTCGCCCACCGCGATGCCGGGGGAGTAAGGCCCGGTGCAGATCGACCGTCGGGGCGTGATGGCTTTTTTCTTCATGCTCATGCGACGTCTGCGGACTTGCGGTTCGCGAATCGCGGCCGTCGGCAGCGCCGGGGCCAAGCGTGTTGTACACACCCCCGGGTAACTCATCAAGACACGCTGCGCCGCGTGGGTCTGAGGCTGGCCCGCCGCCAGCGGAGCCGATAACATGACCTTTCATGAAGATCCTGCTGACAGGCGCTTGCGGGCTGGTGGGCAGGGCCACTCTGTCGGCCAACGCCGGCGTGCACCAGATCGTCCCCTTCGATCAATCCGAGAAGGTCGAGGCGATGGGCGGCGTCCGCGCCAGCATCACCGACCGCGACGCGGTGCTGCGCGCCGCCCAGGGCTGCCACGCCATCATTCATACCGCCGCCATGCACGGCGCCTTTCGCCATACCGCCCAGCCTCGCCAGTTCATCGAAACCAACGTCATCGGCACCGAATACATTTTCGAGGCGGCGCTGGCCCACGGCATCCGCAGGCTGGTCCTCTCCAGCACGCTGGAAGTGCTCTGCGGCGTCGACTGGTGCGCTTCAGGCATCACCGTCTACGATCAGACCACCCCGCCCCGGCCAGACGGGTTTTATCCCCTCACCAAGCTCATGGTCGAGGAGATGGGCCATTACCACCACCGCTGCCACGGCCTGGAGGTGATCCAGCTCCGTTACGCCTATGTGCGGGACGAGCCGATCGACCAGATCGGCCTGGGGCTTCTGGCGCGCTGCGTCGCCGACGTGGACGTGGCGGACATCAACCTCCTGGCCGCCACCACGCCGGGCCTGACCGACCACGTGCTGTTGGTGGGGCCCGACACGCCTTTGACGCTGGCGGACGTGATGGCGGCGCAGCACGACCCGTACGCGGTGCTCGAAAAACACTGGCCCGGCAGCCGGGCGGTGCTCGATCAGCACCAGTTGACGCCGCATCCCAACCACTTCTGGCCCGTGTGCCGGATGGAGCCGGTCAAGCAGCTATTGGGCTGGAAGCCCAAGGTCACGTTCGAGCACTGGCTGATGCGATTGGGCTGGCAGCCGCCTGAGCCGCCAAACGCCAGCCGACCCCAGGCCGCCTCGGCATCCTGATCCGCTGCTGCCTCGCTGGGCTCTTTCTTTACGGCTGCGGCGCTGCGGGCCTGGCGTCCATCACAAGGTCAGTGGAGGAGGCGTCCGCGTGAGCCGTTCCTTGACGAGCCAGCGAGTCGGCGGGCTGAGCATCGGCTGGGGCGAGGCCGCGGGCGCCGTGGCCGACCTGGGCGTGTTCGTCCCGCTGGCCGCGGCGTTGATCCTGGTGAACGGCCTGTCCGCGGGCGCGGTCCTGCTTGGCGCGGGCCTGCTTTATATGGGAGCGGGGCTGTGGTTTAGAGTGCCGTTCCCGGTGCAGCCCTTCAAAGCGGTGGCCGCCATCGCTGTGGCCCACCAACTGCCGCCAAGCGTTATTCATGCCGCGGGCCTGGAGATGGCGGGGCTGCTGCTGTTGATCGGGCTGTGCGGGCTGGCCAACCGGGTGGCGCAACTGTTCACCCGGCCGGTGATCCGCGCGCTGCAGTTAGGCGTGGGGCTGATGCTGCTGGCGGGGGCGTGGAAGCTGGCGGTGCATCCGCCCGCGGGGTTCGCCGGCGTGCTGACGCCCGCGTGGCGGCTGCTGCTGACCCTCGCGGCCCTGGCGGGGGTGGCCCTGGCGGCCAGAACCGCCCGCTACGGAGCGGCGCTGGCGATCCTGGCGGTGGGCGTCGCAGCCACAGCCGCTGCTGTCGGGCCCGATCTATCCGCCCCGACCCTGTCGCTGCCCTCGCTTCATTGGCCTGCGACGCAGGACTTCGCTGTAGCGCTGGGGCTGCTGGTGATTCCACAGTTTCCGCTGACGTTCGGCAACGCGGTGGTGGCGGTGGACGACCTGGCGCACGAGTATTTCGGCCCCGCGGCCAGGCGGGTGTCGCCGGGGCGGGTCTGTATCAGCGACGCGCTGGGGAACCTGGCCGCCGGCCTCTTGGGCGGGATGCCCATGTGCCACGGCGCGGGCGGCCTGACCGCGCACGTTCGGCTGGGGGCGCGGACCGCGGGGATGAACCTGCTGCTGGGCGGGACCCTGATCGCAATGGGCCTTCTCTGGGCCGGGGATATCCCGGTTCTTTTGGGGCTTTTGCCGGTGTGGGCGCTGGCGGCGCTACTGGCCTACGCTGCCCTGCGTCACGCCCTCTTGGTATGCGATCTGAGGGGCTGGCCGCTCGCGGTGGCGGGAATCAGCGGAGCCGTGGGAGCGGCAGCGGGCAACCTGGCCATCACGCTGGTTCTGGCGCTGCTCCTGGCCCATCTCCCACGGCTGATCACCACCCGCCGGGCATCTGATGAGCCCGCGTCAGCCGCTGCGGCCCCCCTGCCCGCTGATCGATCCGCGCGGTGAAGCGTTACCAGCGCGCTCGCGGCCTGGGGCGGCCCCAAACCCGCGGCCTGCTCCATGAAGGAATAGCCAAGGCAGGGCGCGCAGGCAGGTCAGTTGCGGTTCGCCTGCGCCAGGTTGCGGTCGGCGACGGCCTGCTCGATCTGAAGGCGGATGCGGTCGGGGTCGTCGCGGTCGCGCTCGACGATGCGCTCCGCGATGCGCTGGGTTTCGTGGTCCAGGTAGACCACGCGCGTCTCCCCGCCGGTGGGGATCGTGCTGCCGCTGGACTCGACCTGCATCAGGTCGATCAGCGTGGCGTGGACGCGCATGTCGATCTCGACCTGGCCGGTCTGCTCATCGACGGTGATGACCTGGCCGATGGGGTCGCCGGGCTGAACGTCGAAGTTCTTGTGCCGCCACTTGCCCTCGTAGAGCGTCCAGACCTCGACGCTGGCCATCTGGCGGTCGGCCGACCCGCCCACGAGGAAGAAGTAGTGCTCCTTATCCACGTCCACGGGGTTGGACCAGGGCGAGGCCTCCAGCTCCTGCTCATCGGGCCCCAGGGCCAGCAGGTTGTAGAACTGCTCCTGCTGCTCTTGGGAGACGCGGCTTTGGCGGAACAGGGGGTTGAGCACCGCGACGACGACGCGGTAGCGGTAGGTCCGGCCCGGCTTGACCGACAGGTCATGCGCCCAGACCTGGATCTGGGTGGCGTTGGGGTCCATCTGGCCCTGCTGGCCCGCCCGCTGCGTCTGACGCATCGTCGGCGGGATCGCCCGACCAGGGAACACCCCCGGCGGCATCGGCTGACCGGGGATCATGCCCGGCGGCATCATGGCCGGGTCCATCAGGGCCGGGTCCATCATGGCTGGATCCATCATCGCTGGATCCATCATGTAGGGAGGCATGCCCTGGTTCTGCTGCGCCTGGAGGGTCGGGTCCTCGCCCCAGATCTCCCTCCACTTGGCCTCGATCTTTTGCAGCTCCTGGTAGATGGTGTTCCGCCGATTCTGAAGCTCCTGAACCGGGTCGACGGGCTGAGGCGCGGGCCGCTGGGGTCGCACCGGACGCCCGCCTCTGCCCATCATGTCCGGGGGCAGCTCGGGCTCCATGATGTCGGGCCCCATGCCCCGCTCGTTATAAAAGGGCGACTGCTGGACGGGCTGAGACCGCTGACGCTGGGCCTGCTCGCGCAGGGCCTTGAGCCGCCTGTCGATGGTCTCAAGCTGATTCATGTACTGCTGACGAAGGTTGTCGAGCCGCTGAAGCTCGCGGTAGTCGTCCTCGGTGAGCTGGCGGGCGTCGGGGTCCGGCGGACGCCAGGTCTGGCCGTTAGCCAGCGGCACAAACGGGGGACGGGCGATCAGGTGCTGATTCTGCCGCAGGTAGCGGACGGCCTGCTCGGCGGTTTCGGAAGTCCACTGGGCCGGCTTGGGCAAAAACGCCTGCTGGATCGGCAAGGGGTCGATGAAGGTCGTGTTGCCCCATTGGCCGGTCTGCGGGTCCAGCTCCTGGCGCTGCAGGTACACCGCGGTGATCGCCAGCTTGTTGGACCACCAGGGCTGGGGCAGCGGCTGAAGCGAGGCGTCGCGCGGCGGGGCCTGGAGCCGCTTGACCCACTTGTCCATGTCGAACGTCGCGGTGACGGTGACGCTGCGGAAGTCTCGCGTCTGGGGATCGATCACGAACTGGGCCAACTGGGTGTTGATCGCTGAATCGGGGTGATCGCCCAGCACGCCGTAGCCCGCCAGGGCGACGGGGCCCTCCGCCATGGGCGGACGCGGCAGGTAGTAATCCTGGATCTGAGGCGGCTTGATCTGCACGTCGATGCCGTGCCCGCCGATCCAGGGCAGCGACGCCAACTCCAGCTCCGTCTGGCTCAGCCGCGCCTGGAAATCCTGCGCATAGGGCGGGATTTGGCGCGGCGGGATGCCCGCGTCGGCCTTGAGCTTGCCGTCGAGCTGCTCCACGGCCTGGAGGATCTCATCCTCCACCTGCCCCGGCGGGACATCGCGGCCGCTCACTTCCACCGCGTACGGCGCCCTGATCAGGTGGCGGTAGAGGATCACCAGCAGGAACAGCGCCGCGACGCCCAGGATGATCTTCTCAACGTGCTGCTGAAAGAAGCCGACGTCTTTGAGCTTCATAGTAGACGACCTCCTGCGTGGAGAACCGCTCGGCGCGACGATCGGGCCGCTGACCCCTTCCGCCTCATCATCAGTAATAGAGGCCTTCCATGCCCGGCGGGTAGGGGTACATCATGTCGCCCGGACCGGTCTTCTCCAGGTTGGCCGGCGGGTCGTCCAGACCCACGTACTGCCGCACTGCCTTGGGCATCAGCGGCTCGGTCCAGTCCCGCAGCCACAGCGTCTCGATGACCATGTCCACCCGCACCGCGTCCCCGGAGGTGTAGAGGAACCCTTCCTGCAACGCCAGGTACTCGTCCTCATCCTCGATGTCGCATCGGAGCACGGTCATGAAATTGGTGCGGCCCAGGTTCTCGATGAGCTGCGGCAGGCCCTGGTAATCCACCACCGCGACGAGCCGCACGTGGCGCACGTCATAGACGGCGTTGGAGACGCGACCCGTGGGCCCGACGTAGAAATTCGCCGGCGCCAGCTCGTCATGCGTGCCGGTCTTGCCCCCCAGCGGCGGCGGGTAGGCCCCCGGCGCCACGCCCCCGCGTGACGAAACCATCGATCGGCCGCCACGCGACGACTGGAAATCCATCACCGCGCCCCCCAGCGTGTGCAGACCGACGTAGCCCGGCAGCACCTCCACCTTGATCAGCCGCTTCACCGGCGCCGTCAGGACGCTGACGCTGGGGTTGTCGGTCTGGTTGGTCATCGCGATGGCCTGGGCGATGTCCTGCTGAATCCACAGCTCCAACTGCCCCTCCCAGACCTGGTGCATGGGCGGGTTGTCCTGGGTGCTCCAGGCCCCCAGCGTGAAGGGGAAATCGGGGCTGTTGATGTCGGTGACGGCGTAGAGGTGAATCTGCTCGGCCCGCTCCTTCAGCAGGTTGAGCAGCCTCAAACGCAGGTCCTGGCGGATCTTCTGCTCGTCCTCGGGCGTCAGGGCGGTGTTGGAGCCGGGCGTCTGCATCAGGTTGCGGATCTCGGCCTCCAACTGCCCCAGCGTGGTGTCCAGCTCCTGCAAGGTGGGGGGCATGCCGGCGTCCAGGCCCGGCAGGATCGGGTCGCTGCCCGGCTTGCCCAGCATCTTCTGGAACGCGGAGCGGTACAGGACGCGAGCGTTGTAGGGCAGGTCGTTGCTGGCCGGCTCGGGGAATAGCTGCTCCAGCAGCGGCACGTGGTTGTGCTGGTTGAACTGGACAGCCGTGTCGCGGACGCCCTGGAACTCCTGGTCCATCCGCTGATAAAGCTTCTCAAGCTGCTGGATGGCCACGGGGTTGATGGTGAGCTGGATGCTTTCAGGCGGGGCGTCGGGCTGCTCGGCGGGGATCTCCTCGGTCCTGCTCATGTAGCCGCGGGCCTGGCTGATCAGGGTGGTCCGCTTTTGAAGCTCTTGGCGGAACTGGCCGCCCCAGCCCCAACTGATCAGGGCCATCACGACCAGCGACGCCGCTGCGACCGCTACGGAGATGACGGTCAGGAGGTTGGACCTGACCCACAGCATGACGTTCCTCATGACGGGTCCTCCTCGATGCGGGCAGCGGGCAACTGGGCCTGCTGCTGCTGGTCAGGCTCCTGAGGCGGCTCAGAATCCTGCGGCTGCTCCTGCGCGGGCGGGGCGACGACCGGGACGGCAGCGGGCTCGGGGCTCTCAGCCTGCCGGGCGGCGCTGGGGCTGCGCAGCTCCACGATCCAGCGGATCTCGAAGCGGCTGTCGCCGGCCTGGCTCTCCAGGCCCAGGGGGGGTTCGGGCAGCAGGTCGGCGA
>DASVCG010000288.1:0-3411 GCA_036381755.1 Phycisphaeraceae bacterium
GAGCGGCGGGCGTGGGTCCAGTCGTTCCAGGGCGTGGCGATCAGCTCCGATGCGTTCTTTCCCTTCCGCGACAACATCGACCGGGCTGCGCAAAGCGGCGTGAAGTACGTCGTCCAGGCAGGCGGCTCCAAGCGCGACGCGGACGTGATCGCCGCTGCTGATGAGCACGGCATGGTCATGATCATGACCGGCCTGCGGCTGTTCCTGCACTGACGCGGGCGGCAAAGGCAGGCAGTCAGGGCGAGGGGGGCGACGGGTGATCCAGCCGCTGCGGGGCGCGATCACGCGGCGGTGTGGCGGCGCGTCCAGTGCTCCAGAGCGCGGATGAGGCGGTCCAGATCGGCATCCTCCAGGTCAGCACGGAGGCTCAATCGCACGCGCGCGGTGCCGGGGGGGACCGTGGGCGGGCGGATCGCCACCGCCAGGATGCCTTCGTTCTGGAGGTGCTGCGCCAGTTGCAGCGCCGCCTGGGCGCTGCCGACGATCAGCGGGAAGATCGGCGTGGGAGGCGGCTCGGAGGGTGTTCCGCGCGTTGATCCGGGGGAACTTCCGCGGGCGGGAGAGCTTCCGGGGGCGGGGGCGCCGGGCAGGGGCCAGCCCAGGCGGGTCAGTTCGCGGCGCAGGTGGCGGGACATATCCAGCAGCCGATGGCGACGCTGGGGTTCCTGGCGCAAAACGTCCAGTGCTGCGGCGATGGCAGCGGCCTGCGCGGGCGGGACCGCGGTGGTGTAGATGAACGGCCGGGCGGTGTTGATGATGGTGTCGATCACCTCCTGCCGGGCGGTGATCAGCCCCCCCAGGCCACCCAAGGCCTTGCTGGCGGTGCTGATGACCACATGAACGCGGTCCTGCACGCCTTGCTCCTCGCACAGCCCGGCTCCGCTGGGGCCCAGCACGCCCGTGGCGTGGGCCTCGTCCACGATCAGGATCGCGTTGTACCGCTGGGCCAGGTCGCACAAGGCGGGCAGGTCGGCACAGTCGCCATCCATCGAAAAAACGCTGTCGGTGACGATGAAGCGGCGGGGCGGTCGGTCAGCCGTCTGCCCCCCGCCCCCGGAAGCTCTCCCGCCCCCGGAAGCTCTCCCGCCCCCGGAAATTCCTCCGGAACAGGCGGCTTGCTGATGGTGACGCTCCAGCAGGCGGGCGAGCTTGGCGGTCTGAAGGTGGGGGTAAGTGCGGATCTGGGCATTGCTTGCACGGGCGGCGTCGATGAGGCTGGCGTGGTTGAGCCGGTCCAGGCAGACCAGGTCGCCCGGCCCGGCCAGGCTGGTCAGCACCGCCAGGTTGGCCATGTAGCCCGTGGGCACCAGCAGGGCAGCGGAGGCGTGCTTGAAGGCGGCGAAACGCTGCTCAACCTGGGCGTGCAGGTCCAGGTGGCCGGTCACCAGCCGGCTGGCGCCGGACCCGGTGCCCCACCGCTCGACGGCCGCGACGGCTGCGGCTTTGAGGCGCGGGTGCTGGCTCAGGCCCAGGTAATCATTGGAGGCGAGGTTGATCAGCGGCTTGCCGTCGACCTCCACCAGCCGGCCCGTTTGGGGCAGGGGGCGCAGCCGCCTCAGCAGCCCCGCAGGCTCCAGTTGCTCCAGATAGGCGGTCAGCTCGTTGTGGAGTCGATCCCCCACCGGGCGAACTCCCTGCCGGTTTCTTTTGGCTTTCAATTCCTATCCAGGGACACTGACCGCGTGCGATCCATCGACGGCGAGCCCCCTGTCGGTGCTTTTTTAGCCTTCAAGTTCCCTCAGTCAGCCCGTCTCAGCCCAGGCAGCAGAGGCGTTACAGACCGCCTCGCCCGGCAGGGCGTCGGCCAGGGGCCCCGCGGGGCGTAAGCGCCAAGGGTAACCTAAACCCGTCGGCAGGACGGGCTTTCCGCGAGGGGCCAGCCAAGTGCCAGGCGGGCTTGGGCGGCTTACTCGTCGTCCACGCTCATGGAGAGGTCTGCGGGCTGGGAGGTGCCGGTGAGCGTCTGCTTCATGAGGCGGCCCACCTTGAACTTGACCGTCCGCTTGGGCGGCACCCACACCTCTTCGAGCGTCTTGGGGTTCTGGGCCTTGCGGGCCTTGCGGTCCTTGACCTCAAAGACGCCGAAATCGCGGAATTCCAGGCGGTTGCCCTTGCCCAGCTCCACGATGATGCTGTCCAGGAAGCTCTGGACGATCCGCTTGACGACCACGCGCTTTTGACGGGTCGCTTCGGAAATCTGATCGATCAGTTCCTTTTTGGTGATCGTGGCCATGTCCGTTAAACCCCTCCGCTTGCGTGCGGGGATGATCGGCCGGGGCGGCAGGCGGCTGCCCAAAGGGTCTTGGCCCTCGCCCAGCCCAACTCGACAGGAGAAACCGCCCTGTCCCAGGCAGTCTTGCGCCAGTATGCCAGCGCCGGCGGATCGGGTCAAGTCCCAAATCCTGCCTATTGTTGAAATTAACCTCTGTCTTGTGGCGCAGCCCGAACCAGCCTACCATCCTCAGAATGACGGCGGAAAGGATTGAAGCGTTGCGGATTGTGACCTACCCCGATCCCGTGCTCCGTGCCCGCGCCCAGCCGGTGGCGGCGGTTACCGAGGAGGTCCGCCAGGTGGCCCAGCGGATGATCCAACTGATGCACGAGGCCCCGGGCGTGGGCCTGGCAGCGCCGCAGGTGGGGCTGCCCTGGCGCATGTTCGTCGCCAACCCCACCGGCGAGCCGGGCCAGGACCGCGTGTTCGTCAACCCCGTCCTGATTCATCCCAGCCGGCAGACCGAAACCCGCGAGGAAGGCTGCCTGAGCCTGCCCGGCATCACGGCTGAGATCACCCGCCCCCTGGCCATCACCATCGAGGCCTACGACGAGCACGGCAACCGCTTCGAGCTTCACGGCCAGGGCCTCGACGCCCGCGTCTGGCAGCACGAAGTGGATCACCTCGACGGCGTGCTCATCATCGACCGCATGACGCCCATGGACCGCATGGCCAACAAACGCGCCATCCAGGAACTCGAACGCAGCGCCTGAAAAGATAGACGGCAGGGGACAGCCCCCGGAAGGGGCAGACGGCAGGGGGCAGGCGCGGACAAACCGCTCGCAAGGGCGGAAGAATCCCGATCATCGACGCTGTGGAAAACCACGCCAGGTAAGCACGATGCGGTTGATTTTTCTGGGTTCGGGCGAATTCGGCCTGCCGACGCTCCAGCAACTGGCGGCCCAGCACCAGGTCGCGCTGGTGGTGACGCAGCCGGACCGCCCCGCAGGCCGACGACGCCAATTGACGCCCACCCCCGTGGCGGCCTGGGCCCAGGCACAGGGCCTGGCGGTGCTCAAGGCCCAGGACGTCAACGAGCCGCAGGTGATCGAGCAGATCGCCGGCCATCGGCCCGACGCCTCGATCGTGATCGCGTTCGGCCAGAAGCTCTCGCCCCAGCTCATCAGCGTGCTGGGCCG
>DASVCG010000289.1:0-2154 GCA_036381755.1 Phycisphaeraceae bacterium
GCAGCCCCCGGAAGGGGCAGACGGTAGGGGGCAGACGGCAGGCGCGGACAAACCGCAGAGACACAGAGTTTGTTTTTTTGACCCCTCCTCCCATCGGAGGAGGGGTTTTTTGTTCTTTTAACCTCTCCCCCCGAGGGGGAGAGGGCTTGTTGATGTGCCTCCTGCCTCTTTATTGATGTTCCCCGTCTTTTGATGCTGATCTAACCGCGCCCCCGTTGGGGGCGGGCTATTGGGAATCTCCAATCCCCAATCCCGATCTCAAGCCTTTAATTCCCGGTCACCTTGTCATCCCACCCCAATTTTTCTTCGTGTCTCTATGTCTCTGTGATTTGTCTTTTCCTACCCTCTACCGCCTACCCTCTACCCTCTATCCCTATCGCAGGCGTGAAGCGGTGAAGTTGGCCCCGTCGCGGTGGGCGAGCCATTGCCGGGCGTCGCCGAAGCGCTGCTCGTAGTCCTGCCAGAGGTCGAACCAGTACGCCAGGAAGTCATAGGGCGCGAAGCGGCGGTAGTGCGCCTCGATCCGCGCGTGCAGCCGGCTGGGCGACTTGGGCCGCGGCAGGTTGTGCTGGAGGCAGAAGTGGCGGTAGGTTTCCGTGTCGATGGCCAGGCGGTCGTAGAAGCCCAGGAGCTGGCACAGGTTCGACGCAGCGTAGTCGCCGATGCCGTGGATGCGGCGAAGCGCCTGGTAAACCTCCTGGCTGTCGCGTTCGGGCGCTTCGAACCAGGCCAGATCCAGCCGACCCTGCGCCACGTCGCGCGCCAGGCGCACGATCCGCTGGGCGCGGTAGCCCACCTTCGTCGCCCGTTTGAGCCGGTCGGGCCGCCAGGCTGCCAGTTGCTTGGGCGTGGGGAAGCCGCCCTGGCCCACCACCTGGCACAGCAGCTCATTCATCCGCATCGTGTTGCGCCAGGTGACGTTGCAGCCGGTGATCGTCTTGATCATGTCCTCAAAAAGGGTCGGGGACCGAAACAGCCGCCCGAACTTTCGCCTGCGGGCGCGGGGATGGATGCGGAACCAGCCGCTTAAGTCCTCATCCAGGCGCAGCATGCGCCTCACCTGCGCGTGGATCAGGCCCCGCTCATCGCGCTCGACGCGCACACCGCAGCGCAGCACGAGCACTTGTCGGCCCGCGGGCTGACGGATCGTCACCGGGATCAGCCGGTCCCCCCGCCCACGTAACGGCCGGCTGAGGGTCTGCCCCGCGGGGTCCCAGAGGTTGGGCGCCAGCAGAAAGTAGCCGTAGCTGCACACCGCCCTGGCCAGGTCGAACCCCCGCGGCGTCGGCAGTGTCAGCGTCGAGCCCATCCCGTGTGTTACGCGTGAGCCGTCCGGCGGTTCTGCCGCCACGGCGGCTCGCCGGGGCCGAACCGGCCACTCATCCGCTTGTTCACGGAGAACAGGAGCTGGGCGATGTTGTGCGACAGCCGGTCGCCCAGGTGGCGGTAAAGCGGGTAATGCTCTTCCACCTGCTGGCGGATGGCCTCAGCGTCCACGCCCGCCTCGCGCAGCCAGTCGGCGTTGGCGTCCAGCACGCGGTCCAGGTCCGCCCGCGTCCACTCAAAGTGATACTGAAACGCGTACGTCGTCAGGCCCACCTTGAACGCCTGGTTTCGGCAGGCCTTGGAGCCGGCCAGCGGCGTGGCTCCCGCAGGCAGCTTCACCACCTCCTGCCCGTGCATGTGGAACTGCACCGAACGCCACGGCACGCCGGCCAGCACCGGGTCGATCGTCCCCGGAAACGCCAGCGTCACCTCGTGCCAGCCCAGCTCCGGCTGGGGCATCGACGCCACCTGCCCGCCCAGGGCGACCGCGATCAATTGCGCCCCCAGGCACACACCCACTATCGGCAGCCGCTGCTCGTGCGCCTGGCGGATCAACGCCAATTCCTGCGCCATCCAGGGGTATTGGTCCGCTTCGTCCACGTTCATCGGCCCGCCCATCGAGACGATGCCGTCCACGTCGTCCAGATCGGGTGGCGGGGCCTGGCCCGCGTGCAGCTCGATCACACGCAGCCGATGCCCATAGTCACGTAGAATCGCGCCCAGCCGAGCGGGCGTCTCCTGCGGATCATGCTCGAAAACCAATAGGGCCATGGGGGTTCCTCTCGTGGGTGATAGCGGTCCTCCATCTTGGGCCGGCCGGCGTCAAAG
>DASVCG010000290.1:0-3988 GCA_036381755.1 Phycisphaeraceae bacterium
CTCAACTCGGACCCCGCGCGCGCCGGCAACAAGTGGACGAACTACGCGGGCCCGCCGACGACGGGCGAGCCGTACGGGCGTTTGCGCGTCGCGATGTCGTGGCTGCTCGGCCAGCCGGGCGCGCCGATGATTTACTACGGCGACGAGGCGGGGATGTGGTCGCCCGATGATCCATCTAATCGCCAGCCGATGGTCTGGCCGGACCTGGAGCCTTATGACCGTCCGGAGGTGACTTTTGATGAAGAGCTGTTCGCGTTCTATCAGCGGGCGATCGCGATTCGTCGCGAGCTGACGCCGCTGCGGCTGGGGATGTTCCGGGTCCTGCTGGCTGACGACGGCCGCAACGTGCTGGCCTTTGCGCGAGAGCTGGACGGGCAGGCGGTGTGCGTGGCGATCAACCGCAGCGACCGGGCGCAACAGATCACGGTTTCTCCGCTGCCGTTCGATGATGGGACGCAACTGGTGGATTATCTGGACGCCCAAGCGGTCCGCCTCGTGCCGCCCGGGTCGGATGTGATCGACGCGCGGCCGACGCTGCAGGTGCTTGAGAACGGGCCGCGATGGACGGTGCGTCAGCAGCGGATGACGTTGACTTTACCGCCTTATTCGACCGCTATTCTCGCGCCGCAGCCGCAAGCTGAGCGCTGAAGCGGGGGACATGGGGGCAAGAGGATGAGCGGCGTGGCCAAGGCGGTGCGATTTCTTTTAGCGCTGGCGGCGGCGCTGTTGGTGGTCTGGTCGTTCATCGACGTGGGCGCGCGGGTGGTGCGGAGCTGGCGCGCCGACCGCCGGGCGGTGACGCTGACCATTTTGCACTGGGGCACGCCTGAAGAGAACGCGATCGTTCAACGGCTCGTCGATCGTTTCGAGCAGGCGCACCCGGACATCCGCATCGAAGATATTCACGCCAACAACTACGATCCCAAGCTCAAGACCATGTTCGCCGCCGGCACGCCGCCGGATCTGTTTTACATGCCCTCCGATTCGCTGCCCGAGTTCGCCAGCATGAACTTGCTGATGAACCTGAGCCCGCTGATCGAGCAGGAGCAGGCGGCTGGGCAGGCGCAGTGGCTGAGCGATTTCTACCCGATGCTGCTGGACGTATTCCGCTACGACGGGCGGGCGGTGGGCCGTGGGTCGCTCTACGGCCTGCCCAAAGATTTCACCACCATGGTGATGTACGTCAACCTCGACTTGTTCGAGCGTGCCGGCGTGCCCGTGCCCTACGAAGGCTGGACGTGGCAGGAATACGAAGCGGCCATGCGGCGCATCACCGCGCTGAGCGATCCGACTGACCGCACGGGGCCGATCTACGGCGGGGTGATCCAGACCTACCCGCAGATGCTGCGGCAACTGATCTGGAGCTGGGGAGGCGAATTTTTCGGCGGCGACGGGGCTGATTTCCGTGACGTGCGGCTAGGCGACCCGCATGCACAAGCAGCGCTGGACCTGATCTACCGCACGCGGTTCATCGACCGCAACGTCTACAACATCACCGGCGTGGGCAAGGACCCCGGCGAGATGTTCGAGACGGGCAAGATCGGCTGCATCGGTCCGCTGGGTCGGTGGGTTGTGCCGCGCTACCGCAGCATCCGCTCCTTCCGCTGGGACATCGTGCCTGTGCCGCACCGCGAGGGGCTTGAGTCGCCCAGCGCCATCGCAACCGTCGCCTGGTCGATCAGCCGGCAGACCAAGCACCCGCGCGAGGCGTACGAGCTGCTCAAGTTCCTGTGCGGGCCTGAAGGTCAGGTGATGAGCACGAAGCTGGGACTGGCGATCCCGTCGCTCAAGTCCGTGGCGGAATCGGACGCGTTTTTGTCGCCTGGCGAGACGCCGGCCAACAACCGATTGTTCCTGGACCTGATCCCACGGATGCGCGTGGCCCAGAACCCGCCGGGCCAGCAGTTCAACCGCATCCTGGACGAGGAGTTGGCGCAGTCGCTTCGGCTGGGGCTGGTGGACAACAAGACCGCGGCCCAGCGCGTCGCCGGTCGATGGCTGGCGGAGCTGGACTCGCCGCTGCGGCAGCGTGAGTTTCCGCGGCTGTCGTGGCCCCGGGTGGGGCAGATCAGCGGCGCGGTGGTTCTGGTGGTGGTCATGCTGGCCGCGTGGCGGCTGAGCCGGCAGAAGCTGGGGCGGCTGGGTCGGAAGGAGGAGCGCATCGGCTGGCTGTTCATCTCGCCGTGGATCATTGGGTTTGCTGCGCTGACGCTGGGGCCGATGGTCGTGTCGCTGGTCCTGGCGTTCACCCAGTGGACCGCGATGACGCCGCTGGAGGAGGCACGGTTCGTCGGCCTGGCCAACTTCAGGCACCTGTTCCGGGAGGATCCGACGTTTGTCCAGTCGCTGAAGGTGACGGTGTACTACGTGGTGCTGGCGGTGCCGCTGGGCCAGGCAGCGGCGCTGGCGATCGCGATGCTCATGGCGCAGAAGGTGCGCGGCATCGCGGTGTTCCGCACGGTCTACTTCATCCCCTCGATCATCACCGGGGTGGTGCTGGCGACGCTGTGGCTGTCGATGTTCAACAGTGATTACGGGCTGCTGAATTACGTGTTACGGCCGATCTGCGAGCTGTTCGGGGCGCGCCCGCCGGACTGGTTCGGGCGCGACGGACAGATCTGGGCGGTGCCGGCACTGGTGATCATGAGCCTCTGGGGCGTGGGCGGGGGGATGATCATCTACCTGGCGGCGCTCAAGGGCGTGCCGGCGTCGCTGTACGAGGCGGCGCGGATGGACGGGGCCGGGCGGTGGCGGCAGTTCCTCAACGTGACGCTGCCGATGATCTCCCCGCTGGTGTTCTTCAACCTGGTGATGGGGATCATCGGCAGCTTCCAGGTGTTCACGCAGGCATACGTGATGACCAGCGGCGGGCCGGGCAACGCGACGCTGTTCTACGTGCTCAACCTCTACCGCCAGGCGTTTGAGTTCCACCACATGGGCTACGCCAGCGCGATGGCGTGGGTGCTGTTTGTGATCTTGGTGGCGCTGACGGCGCTGGTGGTGCGCAGCTCCAGGCGGTGGGTGTACTACGAGGGGCTCAAGGCATGACCCAGGTGCAGACGCCGACCCGCGCGCCCGCCCGGGCGACCGCCGCTGCGGGAGCGGCCCCCCTGCTGCGCCGCCGACGGCTGGCTGGACGCGATCCGTCGCCGCTGCAGCAGTTGATCGTGTACGCGCTTTTGTGCGCGGGCGCAGTGGGCATGATCGTTCCGTTTATCTGGATGGTCAGCAACAGCCTCAAGACCGACGCCGAGGCCAGGCTCGTGCCGCCGACGCTGCTGCCCACGCAGCCGCTGTGGAGCAACTACCCCGAGGCCCTTCAGATGATGGGCTTTGGGCGGGCGCTGGCCAACACGGTGGTGATCACCTTCTGCTGCGTGGTAGGGCAGGTCATCAGCAGCAGCCTGGTGGGCTTCGGCTTTGCGAGGTTCCGCTTCCGCGGGCGTGAGGCGATGTTCCTGCTGATGCTCTCGACGATGATGCTGCCGGGGCAGGTGACGATGATCCCGGTGTTCATCCTGTTCCGGTCGCTGGGCTGGATCGATACGTTCTGGCCGCTGATCGTGCCGGCGTGGGTGGCTTCGCCCTTCTTCGCGTTCATGTTCCGCCAGTTCTTTGCGCAGGTGCCCGAGGAGCTGATCGAGGCGGCGCGGATCGACGGGGCCAGCAACTGGAGCATCTACTGGCGGATGATGCTGCCGCTGTCGAGCCCGGTGATTGCGATCGTCGCCATCTACACCTTCATGGGCACTTGGAACGACTTCATGGGCCCGCTGATCTATCTTAACAGCCCGGATCATTACACGCTGGCCCTGGCTTTGAACTCGTTCAACGGCCAATACGGCGTCCAGCACGTCAACCTGCTGATGGCCGCCAGCGTCGTCACCGCCCTGCCGTGCATCGTCCTTTTCTTTGCTGCGCAGAAATATTTCGTCGAGAGCGTGGCCATGACGGGGATGAAGGGCTAAATCCCGCAGCCGCTGCACCG
>DASVCG010000291.1:0-7097 GCA_036381755.1 Phycisphaeraceae bacterium
CTGACGAACGAGCCGAAGCGTGAGATCCCGCGTGAAATGTTCGACGCCTTTTTGGACAAAGCCAACGACGACATCGACATTACTGCGGCGTATGCCACTGTGTTGCGCGTCGATCTGCCGGAGATCGACGTATGGGACTTCTACCGCAGCGGCTATCTGCCACAGGTGATGGTGAACTATCTGGCCCTTCTGGGCTGGAACCCCGGCGGCGACATCGAGCAGTTCGGCCCCGACCCCTTGGGCTTCGTGCGCGACCACTTCAGCCTCGACCGCGTGCAGAAGGCCCACGCGCGGTTCGACCGCGACAAGCTCTCCCGCTTCAACGCCGACGCCCTCGCCAAGATGCCCTTCGAGTCGTTCCGCAGCCTATTGGCTCAACATTGCAGTATGTGGCATCGGCGCTTCGTCCGGGCGCTGGACAGCGAGTCCAGCGAGCGATTCAGCCTCTTTGCCCAAGCCTACCAGGGGCGTTGCCGCACGCTGGAGGAGCCTTTTCAGCTCGGCCGATTCTTTATCCAAAGCGATCATGAGATTCAGATCGACGAGCAGGCCAGGGACAAGGTGCTGCTCAAGAATGACGCGGACGGCCTGAAGGTGCTGGCGGAGCTTAAGCCGAAGCTGGAGCGGCTGGAGGACTGGTCGCCTGAAGCGATTCATCGGTTGATCCAGGACCACGCCCAGCAGACCGGGCGGGGGATGGGCAAGGTGGCCCAGCCGGTGCGCGTGGCGGTGAGCGGCTCCACCGTCAGCCCGCCGATCGACCTGACGCTGGCCATCCTCGACCGGGAGTCGGTCATTCGCCGCATCGACCACTGCCTGACCCAGTGCAGCAAGGGCTGAGGGGGCGACGCTGGGCGAGCCCTCCGCCGCGGCGTTTTTCCACGGTATTTTTTGTATAACATGCTCGTTTTCAGGCACAGCAAAGGCATCGTATGACCCTGACCGTCACCGGCTCCATCGGCATCGACAGTGTGATCACGCCCACAGCACGGGCGCAGAACGTGCTGGGCGGCTCGTGCGTTTACTTCGCCGCTGCGGCCAGCTTCTTTTCGCCCGTGCGGATCGTCGCCGCGGTGGGCGAGGATTTTCCGCCCTCGCACCTGGAGGTGTTCCGCCACTTCGGCATCGACACCGCGGGGCTGGAGGTCCGCCCAGGCGCTCGCACCTTCCGCTGGACCGGGCAGTATGAGCAGAACATGAACAACCGCCAGACGCTCCAGGTGGAGCTGAACGTGCTGGCGGAGGAGTCGCCGCCGATCCCGGATAATTACCGCGACACGCGCTACCTTTTTCTGGCCAACACGCACCCGGCGGCGCAGATGGACATCCTGGCAGGCTTTCCGCGCGTCAGGCTCGTCGTCGCTGACACGATGGACCTGTGGATCCGCACCGCCCGGCCGGAGCTGGAGCAGCTTTTGCAAAAGCTCGACGGCCTGGTGCTCAACGACGCCGAGGCCGCCGAGCTCACCGGCGAAACCAACATGGTCGCGGCCTCCAGCCAGATCGTGGCGATGGGGCCCAAGTTCGTCATCATCAAAAAGGGTGAGCACGGCTGCCTGCTCCGCCACACCGACGGCATCGGCGTGATGCACGCCTACCCGGCTCGCACCGTGGTCGACCCCACCGGCGCAGGCGACAGCTTCGCCGGCGGGCTGATGGGCTACCTGGCCAGCACCGACCGCGTCGACCTGCCCGCCATCAAGCGGGCGATGGCCTACGGCACGATCGTCGCCAGCTTCAACATCGAGTCGTTCAGCCTCAACCGCCTGAAGGAAATCTCCCGCCGCGACATCGACCGGCGCCTGAGCGAGTACGCTGACATCATCCGCTTCGATGACTAGGCGTACACGCCAGCCGCCACGCTAAAACACCCAAACCCAGAAGCCCCCGGAATCTCGGAGCCAAACCCATGCCCAGCGAATTCGTCCTGCCCGTTTCGATCCACAACGCCATCGTCGAAGCCGCCTACCGTCAGCGCGGCTACACCGCCCAGGAGGCCCAGCAGGCGGCGCGGTTCTGCGAGCTGGCCGCCCGGCACGGCATCAAGACCCACAACGCCCTCAAGGCCCTGCACCTGGACGACCACTTCGGCTCAGGCAACAAGCACCGCCCCGGCTGCGTGCCCGGCGCCGCCATCCAAAAGCTGCCCAGCCCCTACAAGGCCGCCCAGAAGTGGAACGCCAACCGCAAGCTCGGCCAGGCTGTGGCCTTCGAAGCCATCGAAACCGCTATGCACCTGGCCGACCAGTACGGCGTGGGCATCGTCAGCGTCGATAACGCCTTCCACTACCTCTGGGGCGGCGGGTACGTCATGGAGGCCGCCAAGAAGGGCTACATCGCCTACACCAACTGCACCGCGGCGCTGGCGGAGGTGGTGCCCTTCGGCGGCAAGTTCCCCACGCTGGGCACCAACCCCCACTCCTGGGGCTTCCCCACCACCGACGCCATCGGCTTCCCCATCGTCGTGGACTGGGCCACCAGCACCGTGGCGATGGGCCGCGTTCAGCAACTGGCGCGCGAAGGCAAGCCCCTGCCCCCCAACGCCGCGGTGGACAAAGACGGCCAGGTGACCACCGACCCCAACCAGGTCGCCGCCCTCCTGCCCTTCGGCGCGCACAAGGGCTACGGCCTGTCGCTGATCAACGAGCTGTTCGCCGCCTTCATCGGCGGATCGCTGCCGACGCTGCGCTCCCGCCCGCAAAGCGCCCCGCCCGACGAGAAGACCACGCCCAACTTCTTCTTCCAGGTGATCCACCCCGCGGCGCTGGACTGCGGCGGATTCGCCCAGGAACGCAGCCGACAGGAAAACCTCCGCGCGGTGATCCGCGACATCCTGGGCCACGGCAACGAGGGCTGTTTGCTGCCGGGCCAGATCGAGCACGAAGCGGCCCAGCGCAGCCAAAAAGCCGGCGGGCTGCTGTTCACCCAGGCGGAGATCGAGGAGTTCAAGCGGATCGCCGAGGCCTGCGGCGTGGCGTTCGAGCCGGCCCAGCTCGCGCCGGTGGCTTAATGCCGCCTGCCGCGCCCGCTCCCAGCGATCCAGCCAGGGGGCGCGTTGAACCTGTCCCGCGGCTCAGGGTGCGTGCTATGCTGTGAATCGTCCGGGAGGATGCTGCGCTGAGGATGCCCGCCATGGCCCAGATCGAGATCGGCACCGAAACCGAAAGCCGCAACCAGTGGGCGTATGACGTGCGCATTGTGGAGAACGGCAGGACGCATCGCTACAACGTCACCCTGAGCTGGTCAGACTACGACCACTGGTCGCACGGGCGCGTGCCGCCCTCGCGGGTGGTGGAGGCGGTGTTTCAGTTCCTTCTCGAGCGCGAGCCGGCGGAGGCGATCCTTTCCCGATTCGATTGCTCGGTCGTCCGCCGATACTTCCCCGAGGTGGACAAGGAACTGCCCAAGATGATCTAGGATGACCTGGGGCGTCCCCTCCAGGCACAGCAGACGTCACCGCCGCCCCCTAGGGCAAAGGGAACTGCCAAGCGGCGCTCACCGCTGACGCGCAAGGTTCGTCCGCGCCCGCTGCCCACCAGCAAGATAATTTTCAGGCCTGTGCGTGCCCCGGCTTGACCGCCTCCGCTTCCGGGGGCGTCTGGCCCCCTGCGGCTTGGGCGATTATCCTAACGCCTTCTTCACGCCGCTCAGCCGGCGCAGGGAACGCAGCGGTCATGACGCCCAAACAGGTTCTTCAGCTCGTCCGTCGCCAGAAGATCGAGTTCATCGACTGCCGCTTCATGGACTTCCCCGGCCTCTGGCAGCACATCACCTTCTCCGCCGCCGAGCTGCGCGAAGACACCTTCACCACCGGCCTGGGCTTCGACGGCTCCTCCATCCGCGGCTGGCAGGCGATCAACGAGAGCGACATGCTCCTGGTGCCCGTGGCCCAGACCGCCCACGTGGACCCCTTTGCGCAGTTCCCCACGCTCAACCTCATCTGCGACATCAAGGACCCGATCACCAAGAAGGAATACAGCCGCGACCCGCGCTCCACCGCGCGCAAGGCGGTGGCGTTCCTGCAGCGGTCCCGCATCGCCGACCGCGCCATGTTCGGCCCGGAGATGGAGTTCTTCGTCTTCGACAGCGCCTGGTACGACCAGGACGTCAACTCCGCCGCCTACCGCGTCGATTCCGTCGAGGGCATCTGGAACCGCGGCAAGCCCGACCCCACCAACCTCGGCTACCAGGTGCGCCTCAAGGAGGGCTACTTCCCCATCCCGCCCATGGACACGATGACCAACCTCCGCTCGGAGATGGTCCACGTGATGATGCAGATGGGCATCCCCGTCGAGGGCCACCACCACGAAGTCGCCACCGGCGGACAGGCCGAGATCGACCTGCGCTACCAGGACCTGCTCCGCATGGCCGACACGTGCATGATGTACAAGTACGTGGTCAAGATGGTCGCGGCACGCCACGGCAAGGTCGCCACCTTCATGCCCAAGCCCCTGTTCCAGGACAACGGCTCGGGCATGCACACCCACTTTTCCCTCTGGAAAGGCGACAAAAACCTTTTCGCCGGCAACCGCTACGCCGGCCTTTCCCCCACCGGCCTCTACGCCATCGGCGGGCTGCTCAAGCACGCCGCCTCGCTCATCGC
Organism: Phycisphaeraceae bacterium; assembly: GCA_036381755.1. GTDB lineage: Bacteria > Planctomycetota > Phycisphaerae > Phycisphaerales > Phycisphaeraceae > DASVCG01. Next base: position 4,604 of record DASVCG010000291.1, read on the forward strand.
CTTCACCAACCCCACCACCAACAGCTTCAAGCGGCTCGTGCCCGGCTACGAGGCGCCGGTGCACCTGGTCTACTCCTCCCGCAACCGCTCCGCCGCCATCCGCATCCCCGTCTACTCCGACAACCCGCGCACCAAGCGCATCGAGTTCCGCTGCCCCGACTGCTCCTGCAACCCCTACCTGGCCTTCGCCGCCATCACCATGGCCGCCATCGACGGCATCAAAAACAAGATCGACCCCGGCAACCCCATCGACAAAGACCTCTACGACCTGGAGCCGGAGGAGTACGAGGCCATCCCCGCGGCGCCGGCAGAGCTCTCCGAAGCGCTCGACGCCCTCGAGGCCGACCACCACTACCTGCTCGAAGGCGGCGTCTTCACCGAGGACCTGATCCACTACTGGATCAAGTACAAGCGCGAGAACGAGGTCAACGCCCTGCGCATGCGTCCCCACCCGTTCGAGTTCTGCATGTATTTCGATATCTGACGCGGGCCACGAAAAATCGCGTGCGCTGCTGAACGACCGGATTTCGGCTTACACCTCCACGACCGCCCCAGCCATCAAAAACACCAGGCACGCGCGGATGGACGATTCTTTCAGCCGCAGCATCCTTCCCAGCGCGCGACGGTACGCATCCAACTGCGGGCGGTACCGCTCGACCGCAGCGTCGAGGAATTCACTTTGCTCAACCGCGTCCGTTTTGAAATCAATGAGCAGGACGGATTCGGTTTGACCGTTCTCCCGCCACAGCACCGCGCGGTCAAAAATCCCCTGGATGAGCTTGCCGCGCTCGTGCACCGCGAAGGGCCGCTCGCGCCACAGCTCCGCGGCCCCGTTACGCCGGAGCACCTGCTGCACCTTCGGCCGGGCCAGCGCAGCACGGAACCGCTCGATCTGCTCCGCCAATTCCGCCTCGGGCCATAGCGGCCGGCCCACGTCCATCAGCACCTGATCCTCCGGCACGCCCTGGGGCTCATCCACAAAGCCCACCTGCGCCAGCCACGCATGCCACAGCGTCCCGCGCCGCCGCGAGGCCGACACCTCCAGCTCCAGCAAATCCGCCGCGTCGATCACGCCGCCGCCTTCCAGCGACGAGGGCGTCACCGTCGCCCACGATCGGCTCGCCTGCTCATCCTTGATCAACCGCACCAGCGGGACCGCAGCGGGCTCCACCTCCGCCTGGGCCGGCGCTTCGACCCGCCGGCTCCAATCCGGGTCGCCCAGTCGATAAAGCACGCCCTCCGGCAAGGGATCGCTCACATCAGTCAGCGCGTGGCGCAGGATCGCTGCGGGCGACGCGTTGCTCAGGCCGGGCCTGCCCCAGCCGCTCTTCGTCAGCCGCAAGGGCTCGACGATCATGTGCAGCGCGTAGCGCGGCCGGGTCATCGCCACGTACAAGGCCGAAAGATCATCCGCCACCCGCCGGCCCACCTCCTGCTCGTGCGCCCTGGCAACGATCGGGTCGTACGCCTCCAAAACCGCCCGCATCTCCTGGCTGACGCTGCGGAACACCGCCTGGCTCGGCGCGGTGGGATGCGGGCGATACTGCCACAGCATCAGCCGCGCCGTCTGCCCGATCAGGTCGGACAATTCCGCCAGCACCACCGCGTCGAACTCCAGCCCCTTGGCCCTGTGGACCGTCATCACGCGCACCGGCGCGGGCGTCGGGTCCTCCACCTGGGCCGACTCCACGAACCGCACAAAGTCATCCGCGCGCAGCGTCAGGGCCGGGTCGTACTGCTGCGCCAGCTCAATGAGTTGCGTCAGCCGACCGACGCTGCGCGCGTTGCAGCGGTCAGCCAGGTGGCGCGCCCAGCGGGTGAGCGTCGCGGCGTAGCCCTCGTCGATCAGCGACCGTCGAATGCTCCGCGCCACCTTCGCCACGTGGCCCGCCTCCAGCAACTCCAGCCCCAGCAGCTCAGCCAAAGGCGAGTGGAGCACATGAAACGCCGCAGCGGTGTGGCCCGGATGATCCGCCAGCCTCAGCGCCGAGAGGATCAATTCCACCGCGGCATCGCTGGTCAGCGCCGCCCCGCCCTCGCCCGACGCCGCCACACCCCGCTGACGCAGGCACTGGAGCACCCGGTCCGCCGTCCGGTTGGTGCGTACCAGCACGCCGAGGTTGTGCCCACGATAGCGGCGCGCCAGCTCCGCCACCTGATCCGCCACGAAGTCCAAATAGGCCGCCCCCGGGTCTTGCCCCCTCGCCGGCATGGGCGAGGCCACCAGCTCCACGTAGCCGGGCCGGTCCGCATACTGCGCGCGGTGCTCCTGGAACCCGCGGGCCCACGCCGCCACGTACGGCTGCAATTCCGCCACCGGCGGCAGGTCCGCGATCCCCTCGAACACCTCGTTCACCACCTCCAGCACAACGGGCGAGGTGCGGTAGCTTGTGCGCAGCGTGCCCAGCGATTGGTCGGGCAGGCTCAAATCGTTGATGACCTGCTCGAAGATCTCCGCGCAGCCGCCGCGCCAGCCGTAGATCGCCTGCTTCAC